>JAFAAJ010000007.1 GCA_023426625.1 Bacteroidota bacterium | reverse complement strand
GGGCAAAGTACATCAATCTTGGAGACTGGATCTCTTATTTCACCTATGGCGTTTTTCATGATGATTTCAAACTGAAAACCTTTGAATCATCCATCAATAAGTAAATCTGCTGTTCCATTCTTCGGCTTTTAACTGTAATAATTTTATCAATCCTTGGAAAATATATTCAACATACAGACAGAGAAAGAATTTCTTGAAGCTTCCTTGAGAACATTTCGTTATCAATATGAAAATGTTGTGATATACAGGAAATTTGTGGATTTTCTTGCCATAGATCCGGAAAAAGTGGATGCCTTGGAAAAGATCCCATTTCTGCCGATAGAAATGTTCAAAAATCATAAAATTCTGGATAAAAACGTTTCCGCAGACCTGTATTTTCAGAGCTCAGGAACTACGCAGATGAATCTTTCGAAGCATTTTATTGCCGATGAAAATATTTACAGGGAAAGTATTTATAAAAGCTTTGAACGGTTTATCGGTAAGCCGGAAGATTTTATTTTTTTAGGACTTTTGCCCAGCTATCTGGAAAGACAGAACTCCTCTCTGATCTATATGGTGGATTACCTGATGACTAGATCTGCCAAACCTGAAAACGGCTATTTTCTTTATAATCACGAAGAGTTGTTTGATCTTTTAAATCAATTGGAGGATAAAAAAGTGATTCTTTTCGGGGTTTCTTTTGCTCTTTTAGACTTTCTGGATTATTGTCAGTCGGAAAAAGGTCAGGATTCTTTGCAAACATCAGAAAATCTGATCGTCGTTGAAACCGGCGGAATGAAAGGGAGAAAAGAGGAAATGACCAAAGATGAGCTTTTAAAGATTCTGCAGGATGGTCTTGGAACAGATAAGATCTATTCTGAATATTCCATGACGGAATTGCTTTCTCAGGCGTACTCTTTAGGTCATAATGAATATGAATGTCCGAACTGGATGAGGATTATGGTGAGAAATGCGGAAGATCCTTTCAGTTATGAAAAAACAGGAAGAACCGGAGCGATCAACATTATTGATTTGACAAATATCCATTCCTGTTCATTTATTGCAACGCAGGATTTGGGAAAAACACTTCCTAATGGCAAATTTCAGGTGTTAGGAAGGATAGATCATTCCGATATACGAGGATGCAGTCTCTTGGTAAGTTAAATGCATAATTGTATGACTTATCATTAACTTTGTAACTATCAACTGTCACTCCGTCATGTTAAAGATCGAAGAACTTGTTCATGCATTTATTCATACGAACTGCGATTTCGAAAAGGAAATTGTACTGACGAATCATTTTCATTCGGATTGGGAAGCCGATATGTTGATCATTGATTCGGAAGGTTTCAGTCATGAGATCGAGATCAAACTTTCCAAGAATGATTTTAAAAATGACTTTAAAAAGTCTTACATCAATGCAAAAACGGGTGAAAAGTTCCTGAAACACGATAAAATTTCCTGCGGAGATTATATTTGCAATGCGTTCAGCTTTCTTTTACCGATGGGGATGGTAGATCATTCTATGATTCCGACACATTGTGGTATTATTGAATTTTACCATGATGTTGATAACTGGAATACAGAATTTTATACGATACGGCAACCTGAAAAGGTTCATAATGATTCTTACTGGAAACTTACGGATAAAGATCTTTTTATCAGGAAAATGGCTCTGAACTTACTCCAGCGAAAAATGGAGATCAAAGGAAAACATGAAGAACTGATCTTTAAGAATCCATTTGAGATTAAAAAGCTCAAATAACGTTCTTAAGGAATGTTTAAAATAAAAAAAATCCTGTCAATGACAGGATTTTCGTGTATTGTATTCATATTAATCTCCGATCTCAGCAGAATCTCTTTGAAGTAAGAATTTATAGATCAATCCGCCGACAATACCTCCCAAAATAGGAGCAACCCAAAACAACCAAAGCTGTGAGATTGCCATTCCGCCTACAAAGACAGCCTGTGAAAGCGATCTTGCAGGGTTTACAGAAGTATTGGTGATCGGGATAGAGATCAAGTGGATCAATGTTAATGCTAAACCGATTGCAATTCCAGCAAATTTTCCGTTTGCCCATTTATCCGTAGCTCCTAAAATGATGATCAGGAAAAATGCGGTCAGTAAAAATTCAGCAAGGAAAGCAGCTCCCATAGAATAACTTCTGTTGTTGTAGCCAGGCATATCATAGAAATTGGTAGCAAAAGCTCCGGCTCCTTCAGTACTGAAAGCCCCGGCTCCGTTAAGAATGATGTACAATGCTCCTGCAGCGGCAATAGCTCCGATACACTGTGCTACAATATAAGGGATCAGATCCTTCGCGGAAAATCGTCCTCCTGCTAAAAGTCCGAAAGAAACAGCAGGATTGAAATGCCCTCCGGAAATATGCCCTACCGCATAAGCCATAGTAAGAACGGTAAGACCAAAAGCTAAAGAAACGCCTACAAGTCCAATACCGATGTCGGGAACTCCGGCGGCGAAAACTGCACTACCGCAACCACCGAAAACAAGCCAAAAGGTGCCGAAAAATTCAGCAAAAAGTTTTTTTATCATATTGTTTATTTTTAAATGTAAACCAAATTTAAAATTTAAATTTTAAAATAAAAAGTTAAAATTCAATATATTTCATATTCAAGTGAAGGGTTAAAAGTGAATTTAATAAACTTATTTTTGGTGTTATTGATAAAAAAGAATCAAATATTTTTTTGTAGAGTTGAATTATATAACAGAAATGTCTATTTTACGTTTATAAATTTAAAAATCATTGAATGAGAAAGTTTTTGTGTGTGATCTCCTTGTTTTTTATTTTTAAACTGTGTTATTCTCAGGCAGCCAAAAAGACTCTACCTTGCTATGATCTTACAGAAATCCTGAAGGTACAGCCGACGTTTCTTTATAAGCCTCATCTGGATGCCTCCAAAAGTTTTGGAATCAAGCTTCTGAAAGATTCAAAGTCTGTTCAGAAGTATATTAATGCCGGAAAATTTCACAAGGTTAAAAAAACAGGTAAAGGATATCGTGTCCAGAAGCTGGATTATAGCAGAGCCTATATGGTCTCCAAAGCTAAACTTACCCTGGAAAAAATAGGAGCAAGGTTCAGTAAAGAAACAAAAGGACATACTTTTACGGTTTCTTCCATTACGAGGACTCTTGAAGACCAGTGCAGACTCAGAAGGGTGAACTCCAATGCTTCTTTGGGAATCAGTTCTCACAATTACGGAAATTCTTTTGATATCTCTTATGTAAGATTCAACAATGTTTTAAAGCGTAATCCTAAAATGGAAGCTGCTTTGGAAAAAGTCCTGAAATATTATGCCGATGCAGGCAGGATTTATTATATCAAAGAAAAGCAGCAAAGCTGCTACCACATTACGGTTAGAAATTATTAATACATGTCAAATATAGGTGAGATATTTGCACAGGAAATTTAGTTTACCTAATTTTAGGGGACTAAAAATAACCCTGAAATATGAACAATTTTAACAGAGAGCAGTATGATGCTGCTGTAAGTCAATGGGCAAATGCATGCAGTGATTTTTCCACATTACAAAGTTTAATTCCAACTAATTACGTTTTCAATCTTTCTCTTGATGAAATCAATTGGCTGAAAGAAAAAAACCAGTACAAAGATTTTTGTGTAGACATGGGCGTTTACGAGAATCAGTTGGTAATGATCCTCTGTCCACTTGCTTCAGACGGTAGCAGACGTGTTGTGGATGATTATCCATACAGTGTTTTAGCGGAATTGGAAGGTGATCTAAGACTTACAGAAACGCAGATATATACTGTGGTAAAGAATGCAGTTCTTTCTAAAGATCTGACAAAAGTAGATAATGATTCGGATATGTTTTTCCCGGTAGCCAATAAGCCTTTAATGGAACAGGATAAGGCGGTTGATGCGATAGAACTATGGAGAAACGAAGGACACAACTGGTTTTATTTTGAATGCAGCGAATATGAAGGGGCCAGAATTTTCAGAAGATTCTATGTTCCGTCTGAAAATATTTCGCCAGCCAGACCGGGATTGAACAATATCATTTGCTCTTTCGGACTAAAGTATTCGGATATTTACCAGAGAATGTTGGTAACGATGATCTTCATCTCTTTTTATAAGGAAGGTTTGACTCATACAAATGCAAGCGTAGAAACGATTTCAAATACTTATGACTGGTCGCAGCCATGTCCGCCATTTTGTCAAATATAAAATAAATGATAGGCTTTAAAATTATACTATATCTAAATAATAGTCTTTTATTTCTATGTTTTATACTTGGTATAATTAAGCTTAAATATCTTAATAATAAAGAAAAATGGTATGTATATTATGCCATTTTTCTTTTCATTATCGAGATCATCAATAAGCTGTTCGTGTATTTCCTGGAAGTAAAGAATATGTCCTTTTTGTACCCGGTGTACATTGCAGGGGAATTCTTTGTTCTCAACTCTTTATACACTAAAAAGATCGGTCTATCAAAATATTGGCTTATCCCTTTATCCGTAATAGCAGGAGTCTTCCTTATTTCCGCGCAGTATTTCGGACTGACGATTGATAATGATTACGCAAAGGTGATTTCCAATATTATTGTTGTTTGCTTTTCCGGTTATGTATTGTTGCAGGAAATCAAGGGTAGTGAAACGGTCAACCGCTTTTTGCTGGTAGACGGATGTATTTTCTTTTACTATTCCGTATCGGTATTTACCTTTATTATTCAGCACCAGCTGGCTGCGCTTTCCCAGCAGAACGCAAGCTTAATATGGGGAATCAATAATCTGCTGTCAAGCATTGTTTACGGTGCATTAATATATAAATTTTTAAGATTAAAGAAGTAACCTTAAATATCAGTTTTATCATTCTGTTAATTGTTACCATAACAATTATCGTCATTTTTATTCTCTTGGCGTACAGAACATTTATCGACAGAATTATAAAAGAAAAGAATGCACAGCATGAAGCTGAAGTTCAGCACCAGAAAAATTTGGTACTGGAAAGTATCAAGGCGCAGGAAGAAGAAAGAAAAAGAATTGCCGTAATGATCCATGATGACATTGGAAACAGATTGAATATCATTTCGTTGTGGTTGAATAATTTAGATACCAAAGGTGATGAGTTGATCAAGAAAAATATTTCCGGTCAGATGTCTGCTTTAATAGATTCGGCCCGAAGTATTTCCCATTCATTATATCCCGTTAACCTTGAATCTGTGGGATTGGTGCTGTATATTGAAGAATTGATTGCGAATCTTTCCAACAGGATCAGTATTTCATTAACAGTAAACTCCAAATG
>JAFAAJ010000335.1 GCA_023426625.1 Bacteroidota bacterium | reverse complement strand
GTTTTATCCTCCACGAATATTTTTATATCTAAAGGAAAACCTTCCGCTTTATAAATTCCTTCATATTTTTTAAGAATATTTTCATCTACAGCAGCAGCTTTAAAGTTGGGCATTTCGAAATCCTTTCCTAAAGCGACTTCCATCATTTTCTTGAAGATATCACCGTTGTCATAGTTCGACTGATTGGTGACAAAGCTTACTCCGACTTTCAGATCGGGGAAATAATATAATGTTGACCTAAACCCATCAATCACCCCTTCATGACCAAAACCCTGATGCTTTTCAAATGAATTACTGATAATTCCATAACCGTAATTATCTAAAAACTTTTTCATCTGATCAAGTGATTTCTTTTTGATTAGTTTACCTTTCTCCAGACCGATAATGAACTGTAAAAGTTCCGTAGGAGTAGAAATTATGTTTCCCGCACCAAGAGGAATACTCATATCTGTTTCAGGGAAAGGCATATAGTTTCCGACATATTGATAAGAAAGTGCCTGATTTTTAGAAGGGTCCGTTTTGCTTCCGACCTGTGTGTAAGTCAATTTTAAAGGTTGGGATATTTTCTCCTGAATAAGCTGTGCATAGCTTTTTTTGTAAACTTTCTGCAAAATAAGTCCCAGCAATATATAATTGGAATTGCTATATGCATATTGTGATCCCGGTCGGAAATCACTTTTATACTTCTTGATAATAGAAACAAGTTGTTCCTCAGATTGTGGCTGCGTATAATAAGACCCGAATTCTGCCTCATCTGTAAGGCTATGAATGCCACTTCGGTGTTGCAATAACTGTTCTATGGTTATGCTTTGGGCGTTTTCAATTTCCG
This sequence comes from Bacteroidota bacterium, assembly GCA_023426625.1. Taxonomy (GTDB): domain Bacteria; phylum Bacteroidota; class Bacteroidia; order Flavobacteriales; family Weeksellaceae; genus Chryseobacterium. The sequence goes on along the minus strand of JAFAAJ010000335.1, from coordinate 14,876 downwards.
GATAAAAATCTGAAAGCTTAGTATCAAGAGAAAGTCTCCTTTCTTCCACGGCTTTCATAATCAGAACCGCAGTAAAGGTTTTGGAAATAGATCCTATACGATATTGAGTATTCATATTGGCTTTCTGCTGATTGACAACATCGGAAAAGCCGGTTACTTTCAGAAATTCTGGCTTATTATCATCCGCAAAAGCAAAGCTTCCCATCGCTTTGTGGTGTATGTAAAGGGAATCCAGATAATTTCCGAGTTTTTCCCGCAGATTGTTCTGAGAAAATGCAACTGTAGAAATACTTAAAAATGTAAGGGATACTATTTTTCTTAACATTAATATAAATTTTTACTGATACGTTGATGAAATTTGATAATTGTTACAAAAAAAGTGAAGTTTTTAAGGCTTCACTTTAATATTAATCAATTTATTTTTTAGATGGCAACCGGAGCTTTGATTCCCGGATGCGGATCATAGTTTTCTAATGTGAAATCCTCAAAATCAAAACTGAAAATATCTTTGATTTCGGGATTGAGTTTCATCACCGGAAGTGGTCTCGGTTCTCTTGAAAGTTGTTTTTTAACCTGTTCAAAGTGATTGTTGTAAATGTGAACATCTCCGAAACTATGAACATAATCCCCTACTTCCAGATCGCAAACCTGAGCAACCATCATCAGTAACAATGCATAACTTGCAATATTGAATGGAACTCCCAGAAAAACATCCGCACTTCTCTGATACAGTTGCAGAGACAATTTCCCGTCTGCAACATAGAACTGGAATAAGGCATGACAAGGTGCTAAAGCCATATTCGGAATTTCAGCAGCATTCCATGCGGAAACAATAAGTCTTCTGGAATCAGGATTTTTTTTGATCTGATCGATCACTTCGGAAATTTGATCCACCACTTTGTTATCCGCACCTTTCCAGCTTCTCCACTGAGCTCCATAAACAGGTCCCAAATCCCCGTTTTCATCTGCCCATTCATCCCAAATGGAAACTCCGTTATCATTAAGATATTTAATATTGGTATCCCCTTTCAGAAACCAAAGCAGCTCATAAATAATGGATTTCAAATGCACTTTTTTGGTGGTCACCAAAGGAAAACCTTTCGAGAGATCATATCTCAGCTGATACCCGAAAACACTTCTTGTTCCAGTTCCGGTTCTATCCGTTTTGTCTGTTCCGTTATCCAGGATGTGCTGTAAAAGGTCTAAATAATTATGCATGTTGAAAGGCGATTTTTGTGGTTCAAATTTAGAAAAAAATATGCGAAATATGATGGCCGGAACTGATGAAACATTTCTAATTATAAAAATACAACCAGAACATTTTTGCTGTTTCCTTTTACGGATTTCAATTTCCCGAATTTTTGTTTATCCATAAAATTATTGCTCCAATACTCCATAGAAACAGGTCCGAACCGGGTAATTTTTCCGTATTTACTTTGGTTGGTTGCATCATGAGCACCATATTCTACAGCAAGGTTTCCGATACTTTTAATTTTTCCCATTTTACTTTCGTCAAAACCGTCTCTGTTCCAATAATCAATTTCCAAAGTACCAATTCTTCTTACTTTTCCGAATTTTTCTCTGTCTACATTGATGCCGTCCCAATATTCTATGGTAAGATTTCCTATATTTTTTATTTTGCCGTATTTAGGATCATTTTCATTCAGTGAACTCCAATAGTCTACATTAATGTCTCCTATGCTTTTTATTTTTCCATATCTGTACTTGTCGAAGTTTTCATTGTCATAATAATCAATATCGCCTTCCAATGCATCAGTACAGAAACCCGTGATCTGTCCTCTTCCATCAAGAGTTATGGTAAGACCTTCCATTTTCAGCTCTACCGAAAGCAGATCATATCCACTGGAAACATTGGCTCTGATCTGTGCACTTATAAAAAGGCTGTTCAAAAATAATAATATGATTAAGCTTCTAAGTATCATCGCTTGATTGTTAATTTATTGTTACCAAATATTTTCTATGGTCTGATTGATATTATTAATGGAAAATGTCTGTCCTTCCTTCAATCCCATCATTGCTTTTGCCAATGGAGCTTCCTCCGAAATCGTCATGATCTTTGTATTTTCAGATACAATTTCACCAACAGAAGCTGAAATATAGAATATCCCTTTATTGGTTTTCACTAAAGCTCCATTTTGTACCTTTTCCGAAGGCTCCGCCGACAATCTCTGAATAAGAGTCTGCTGATGTAACACCTCATTGAGTTGTCTTTGGAGATTATTGATCTCCTGCTGAAGCATTTCGCGACCCGTTTCATATTTATCGCCCATCGAACTTTTGGTATCGTTGTTGGAAGCACGGGTTTCTGTAATGAGGTTTTCAAAATTCCTGATCTTTTCAGAAATTTTGCTTTTTATCACCTCTATTATTTTTGATTTGTCCATGTTAGTTTTTATAAGTTTCCTTCAGGGGCGGCTAAAGCCGCCCCTGAAGGAAAAAACACTTTTACTCAGTTTATTTTTGGAAAACAGCAAAATCCGAAACTTTGAAATCAAAGTTTTTGTCGGAGGTAAAGTCTCGTTTCATTCCATCAAATACATTTTTGAAAGTACCTGAAAGGTTTTCATCTACAATACTGAAATTAACGGGTTCTTTTGACATATTCAGCACTACCAGAACCTCATCGTTGCCATTTCTTCTTAGATAAGCCAGAATTTTATCATTAGCTGTTGTGTTCAGTAAATAAGTTGTCACATTAGGATCACCGCCTCGTAAAGCAGGGTTTGAAGCTTTTAAATTCAGAAGAGTTTTATAAAAATCCGCCATCTGGTAATTATTCGTCCATTTGATGACATCTTTTTCAAAAAATTCCAGTCTTTTCATATTAGGAAGCTCCTGACCGGAATATAATAAAGGAATCCCGTTCCAAGTAGCCGAAAATACAGCCATTGGTTTTGCAATAACGCCATATTTTTCATACTCCGTTCCGTTCCATGAATTTTCGTCATGATTCGTCGTGAACCAGGCTCTCATAGAAGCATCTCCAATCGATGAATATTTTATCAGCAGATCTTTTAGCTCCTGTAAAGGAAGATTTTTCTTATAGTAATCCTCAGATTTATGCATCCAGGTCCAGGAATAGCTTGCGTCAAACACTTTTCCGTACTCAGGATTTTCAAGCTCATCAAATTCGCCGATCCAGAAAAGGGGCTTGATTTTTTCTACTTCCGGGCGAGCCTGTTGCCAGAAGTCCACTTCTACCCACGCAGCAAGATCACATCGGAATCCATCGATATCTGTTTCTTTCACCCAGAATTTCATCGCTTCGATCATTTCTTTTCTCATTTCCTGGTTTTTATAATCCAGTTCGATGATATCATCCATTCCGGAAGCGATATGAAATTTTCCGTCCGGATCTTTTAGGTAAAATTCAGGATGCGTTTTTGTCCAGATATGATCCCAACCGGTATGATTTGCCACCCAGTCTATAATAACTTTGAATCCCAATCTGTGAGCTTCATTCACCATGTGTTTAAAATCTTCCATCGTTCCGAACTCGGGATTAATAGAGGTATAATCCGATGCGGCATATTGACTTCCCAAACTTCCTTTTTTATTTTGCTGAGCAATAGGAGTAACGGGCATGAACCACAAGGTTTTTATTCCCATTGATTTCAATCGGGGCATTTCTTTTTCAAATGCTCTAAAAGTTCCTTCTTCAGTATATTGTCTTAAGTTTACTTCGTAGATATTCGTTGTAGTCTTCCATTCTTTCGGCAGCTCCATATTCTTTTTATTTCTGTTTTGAACGGTACAGGAAGCGATTCCCAGACCGCTGATTGCTAATAAAATAATTTTTTTCATAAATGAAGTTTAAACAAAAATAAGGATTGTTTTTAAAGAAGAGGACTGAAAAGAGGGAAATGTCTTTGTAAATGGTGGATGGTGAAATATGAATAGTAATGGTGAATAGTGAATGGTGAAAATAGAGAAGGGTAATTATAATTGTATAAAAAAGCCCTGAATAAATTCAAGGCTTGTATGTTGTTATCTGTCGTCGTTGTCATCATCCTCATCATCAAACACATCATCATTGTAATCTTCCTCCTCGTCATCAAAACTGTCATCTTCATCAGAGAAATTCCCTGTGCTGAAATCATCATCAAAATTAAAATCATCATCCAATAAAGGCATTGCTGATTTTTTCTTCGAACCGCTTGTGCTTCCGCTCTTACCAGGAGCTTTTAATGGGACATTCCCGAATCTGTATACTGTGATAGGATAGTTAACCCCCTTTGTTTCATCAATAATCTCAACAAGTTCACAGAAGAATTCCCAAAGGTCCAGAAGTCCGTATTGAAACTGAGCTTTATCTCCTATATTTTCAAATGCTTCATCTATATAAACATCCGACATAATTTCACCATCTCCGTCGTCGCTCATATCTTCCAAAGGAACACTTTTTACTATTGTACCATCCTCTTCTAATAAATTAAAAGTTGAGAGTTCTTCTCCCTGAAGGCTGAACGCACTTTTAATTCCCAAATGTAAGTTCCATAGTGTCTGCTTTCCCTTAACTTCGATATCACGGAAGATATCCTCTTTTGCATCTAATATTACGCGGATCTTGTAAACCATACCAGTTTTTAATTTCTTTTTTGCCTTTTTATTATGATAAATTCTGTTGCAAATATATAATAAATGACATGTCACAAAAAAATATTTCAGAATTTTTTAAAATATTTTTTTTTCTTACATTTTGCCCGGATTATTTACTTTTTTCGAGCATAAAACTGAATTTTGTTCCTTCTAAATATACACTTTCTACGGTAATGTTTTCGTTATGAGCTCCAAGGATATGCTTCACAATTGCCAAGCCCAGTCCAGATCCGCCCTCTCTTCTGCTTCGGCTTGCCTCCACCCTAAAAAAGCGTTCAAAAATCCTGGGTAAAATTTCCGGTTTTATTCCCATTCCGTTATCACTAACTTCTATAAGGACTTTGTTTTTAAGAACACTTGTTTTTACGATGACTTTGGCTTCTTGCCTGTTTGCATAATGAATGGCATTTGAGATCAGATTAATAAAGACTTGTGAGATCTTCTGTTTATCCGCATCCACAAAGATCTGAGGATGTAAAGTCTGAATTTGTAATGTGGTATTGCTTTTTTCAGCTTCCAGATCCAAGAGGTCAAAAATTTCTTTGATAAGCAGATTCACATCAAACCGGGAAATATTCAAATTGATTTCTCCGGCTTCCAGTCTGTTGATCATATCAAGATCTGTAACAATATCGATCAGTCTTTCTACCGAAATGCCAATTCTCTCCAGATATTTATCACGTATGCTAAGGTTTTCCACACCGCCTTCCCGCAAGGTTTCCACATATCCCTGAATGGAAAATAAAGGAGTTTTAAGCTCATGGGAAACATTCCCGATGTATTCTTTACGATAGCTCTCCATTTCCTTCATCATATCGATCTGGGAAACTTTCTGCTGATTGAGATCTGAAAACCTTTCACCCAATTCTTTGATGGTGATATTTTCATCATGATCATGTACGATCTCATCTGGTAAAATTTCTGAAATGGTACGCACCTGTTTTTTACCGTAATAGTTGAAAAGCAGTTCGAGAACTACATAATTAACGATAAAGATGAGAACAATGCAGATAAAAAGACCTATTTTGAAATAGGGCGTTCTGTAATATACGTCCTTCAGCGAATCAAAGATGATCACCAAAAGAAACATCACCAATGTCAGAAGACACGATGCGACAAGGGTAAGTCTGTAAAATTTCAATTTTACAACATTTATTAGTTTATGTAAAGGTAGGATTTTTGAGTATTACACGATAAGTTTATACCCGATCCCTTTTAAAGTCTGAATGGTATTGATTCCCAGTTTTTCTCTTAATCTTCGGATATGAACATCAATGGTTCTTTCCCCTACGATCACATCATTCCCCCATACTTTCTCCAGAATCTCTTCTCTTTTGAATACTTTCTCGGTATTGGAAGCCAAAAGATACAGCAGATCGAATTCTTTTTTCGGAAGAAGGAATTGCTGTCCGCTTTTGGAAACCCTGAAATTATCTTTATCAATTACCAAATCTCCGATCTCAATCAGTTTTGAGTGGTCTGAAACCTGCGAAGTCAGTTGTAATAAAGCATTTACTTTTGACGTAAGAATTTTGGGTTTGATGAGCTTCACGATATAATCATTGGCTCCTGCCTGAAATCCTGCTAATTGTGAGAACTCTTCACTTCTTGCGGAAAGGAAAACAATCAAAGTTTTCTGAAGCTCCTTTATTTTACGAAGTTCCTGACAGGTTTCAATACCGTCTTTTTCAGGCATCATCACATCGAGTAAGATAAGATCCGGAACAATTTCCTTAGCTTTTTCTATTCCTTCATTGCCATTGGTAGCGGTATAGATGTCGTAACCTTCCTTCTCTAAATTGTAAGACAGAATCTCTAAAATATCCAGTTCATCATCTATTAAGAGTATTTTCTTTTGGTTCATTTTTAATTTTTACTGAGTCAAAGTTAACAAATTTTGAATGACAGATTAAGAAATTGGAAATCGTTTACAAAAAGTTAACAATAACCCCGTTTTGTTAATATATAGTTAAGGAAAATTTAAATTTTACTAAACCATTTACACCCTCAAACTTTTTTTTCTTTGCCCCGAAAGAATCTAAGTGTAAAACAAAGAAAGAAAGTAATGAAAATTAATAAACTCAGCATTGCAGTTTTGTTTTTATCGGGATCTGTATTCTATGCTCAGGAAATTATACAGGATACCGTGAGGAAAGAAAGAAAAATTGAAGGAGTAGTGATACAGGGAAGCAGCAACAAAAAAACGGAATCCGCTGTATTGGGAGAACAGAAAAAAGCAATCATTCAAAAACAGGCGGTAAGTGCTGAAGAAATTTCCAGAAAAGGAATTTCCAACGTAGAACAGGGTCTTACCAAAGTAACCGGTATTACGACAGTAGAAGGAAGAGGCTTGTTTGTAAGAGGTTTGGAGGAAAGATATAATTATCTATTGATCAACGGTCTTGGTTCTCCCTCCAACAACCCTTTCCAAAAAATCATCGCATTAAAGCAATTTCCTACGGACGTTGTAGGTAAGCTTAATATTTACAAGACTTTTAATTCCAATTTGTATGGAGATTTCGCTGGGGCAACATTTGACATTGAAACTTTAACAATTGATAAAGCGTTTTCAAAAATTGAATTCGGTATTGGGATAAATACGTTGAGTACTTTCAGGGATGGGTTTAAAGTTTCTGAAGGTGCAAACGGATTTGAAGGTTACTTAGGTCTTAATTCAAACGACAAAAAATTACCTTCAGCAATCAGAGATTCCAGACCGAATAACTATAGATTTTCTGCTGCTGAATCTTTATCTCAGTTCAGGGACAACTGGAATGTAGATGAAATCAAGTCATTACCCAACACGAGTTTAGGATTTACAACCGTACAGAAAGTAAAGGCAGGAGAAACCGGAAATCTGGGAGTTTTATTCTCATTGAATCAAAGTTCCAAATATTCTTACAAGGAAGGTGCAAAAAACCAGTTCAAAGACTTTGGAGGGGTAATCAACCTGAACAATGATCTGTTAAGAAAGCAATATAATTACGAGATAGAATCTTCTGCATTATTAGGTTTTGGTTACAAGAACAGAGGCACGAACATCAATTTAAACACGATCTTTTTGCAAAACGTAAATAATATTATTGAAGATTATTACGGATACAAAAACAATCAGGTTCAGAATAAAGACATCGGTTTTTTCAGAACCAACCAACAAGATATTTCGAGATTCCTTGACATTCAGTTGACCGGATCTCAAAAATTAGGAAACAGGCATCTTATTAAAGCCGGAGGAAGCTATGTGATCAATAATTATCAGCAACCAGACAGAAAAATTCTGGAAGGAAGCCGACAAGATATTAACGGAAACAACCTTCAGGATCATCAACTGCTTTTTACATACGGTGGAAACAACATGATCCGGCAATATCTTGATGTAAGTTCAAGGTTTTACGGTTCCGCTTATGGAGAATACTCCGTTTTCTTGGGGGAAAAAGGAGATAAAAAAGATTATCCAATGCAGCTATCTTTAGGATACAACGGCTTTTCGGATCTCAGAAAAACTTCCTACCGATTCATTTTCGGGAAACCGAATGGAACTGCAGGACAAACATTTCTGATAGACAAAAACAGACCTCAGGCAAAGTTTGATCAGGATTTAGCGAACAACTTATTCTTCTTCCAAGAAGAAACCGATACTTCCAATTTCTTTACCAGTATGTATCAGTTTGTGAATGCGGGATACATCAACTTCAATTATAAACCTACCGAAACCTGGGATATTTTAGTGGGTGGAAGATATGAAAATGACATGACGTTGATCCGTTATTCTGAACAGGGAGCAGAAAGAAAAACAAATCTGAAGAAAGAAAGAAATCTATTTCTGCCTTCTCTTGCCATTAAAAAAGCACTTAATACCAAAAATAATTTAAGATTTTCATTCAGTAAAACCGTTACGCGTCCTGTTTTGATCGAAACTATGGAAATCGCATACATTAATCCTGACAACGAAACGATAAAAGGAAATCCGGACATCAAACTCAGTGATAATTATAACTTTGATTTGAAATGGGAATACTTTCCTACCAATAAAGAAATGTTTGCGGTGAATTTATTTGCCAAAAGAATCGACAATGCCATTGAAAGATCTTTTGTTTCTTCAGGGGATGCAAATGGTGTAACTGTAACGTTCTACAATGCTAAAAAAGCGAACCTTGCCGGAATTGAGCTTGAAGGGATTTTAAATTTAGGGAGAATTTCAGAATCTCTGAGCAAATTCACACTCGGAGCCAATGCCACATTCATGTACACCAATGTGGAAAGAAGTGAAGATCAGCTAAAACTGGAACAACCCAACCCTAATTTCTACTCGGGAAATTTACGTAAAAGAGGACTTCAGGGAGCTTCTCCATATACCATCAATGCAGATCTGAAGTATGAAACCAAAACGAGAAGCAACTTCAGCAGAACATTTTCATTGGTATACAATGTTTCGGGTTCTAAAATTTATGCTGTGGGAACTTCAGGATCGGATAATTTCTATGAAAAGCCTTTCCATCAGCTAGATTTTGTTTATCAGGAACAGCTCAGCAAAAACTGGAATGTAAAAGCAGGAGTTCAGAATATCCTTAATCAAAAATATAAAATATTGCTGGGAGATAAGAGCTATTATGATGTTAAGACCAACGGCATCAATACATATACCGACTATTTCAGAGGAATTAATTTCAACTTAACCGTAGGATATACATTTTAATTAAAATAAAAAAATTAATAAATCTATTATAAAATGAAAAGAAGATTTTTACCATTATTGTCGTTAACATTTGCGTTAACTTTAGCCTTAAATTCATGTACCGTAGAAGTAAATGACGGCTTAGGAGAAGGTACAGTAAACACACCGGGAACTACCGAAAGCGTATTGAGCGGAAGCGGAACATTATCAGGAATTATTTCAAAAGACCTTTTGATCAAAAAAGGAAACTATACTTTAAAAGGAATTGTAAAAATAACGGGAAATGCAACTCTTACGATTGAAGCAGGTGCAACATTCACGGTTGATACATCCACAAACAGCAGTTTGGTTGTATTGCAGGACGGGAAAATCAACGCTATAGGAACCGCTTCAGAACCTATTGTTTTCACTACAGTTACCAAAACACCGGGAGATTGGGGAGGAATCACCCTTTACGGAAATGCTCCGATCAAAGCGCTGAACGGAAATGCTCAGGCATTATCTGAAGACGGAAACAACGTTTATTATGGCGGAACAGATCCGAATTCAAACTCAGGAACCATGAAGTTTGTAAGAGTGGAATATGCCGGTAAAAAAATTGGAGACGGTACTTCCGAAACCAACTCTATGACTTTCTACGCAGTGGGCGCAGGAACCACCCTTGAAAATCTGGTTACTTACAAAGGTACTGATGACGGGTATGAATTCTTTGGAGGAACAGTGAGCGCAAAAAACATTGTTTCTTACGGTAACTTTGATGATTCTTTCGATTGGCAGGATGCATGGAGCGGACAGAACAATTCGAACTGGTTTGCATTTCAGACCGGCGTCGGAAACTTCGGAATGGAAATTGAAGCTTCCAGCAACGTAGACAACACAGCTCCGAAAATTTCAAACATTACTCTGATCAGAGATACCAACACCAACCCTGAAACAGCTAATTCCCCGGAAATTTCCGCGATCCAATTTAAAAAACAGGGAACAGGAATTTTTTCCAACGTTTATATAAGCGGATATAAAAATATCGGTACACAAAAAGGCTATGCTGTTCTTATTCAGGATGCAGCAACAGAAACAAGTCAGGTAAACACCGGTAAAATCGCTGTTGCTCCGATTAATTATGTAAATTCTGACAATGCAGGTGTTTGGGGATATGCATTCACGCCAAACGGTGCAAAAACATTTACCAATACCGCTTCAGTAACAAAAGTATCTTTGGTGGCAGGAGCTTGGGCAACGGTAGACGGAGTGAATCTTTTAGCTGCTTTGCAATAAACAATAACCTGTTTCCATCTCAAATAAAAAGGATAAGATCGTATGACCTTATCCTTTTTTTATTATATTAATTTTAAGAATATTCAAATTTTCTTACTGCTTCCAATGTCATATCAATTTCTTTATCCCTGATCGCATCACTGATAAAATACGTCTCATAACCACTCGGCGGAAGATATATTCCATTGCTCAGCATTTGATGGAAGAAATTATTGAATAACGCATGATTGGCTTCCTGTGCTTCATCGAAATTGGAAACTCTGTTGATATGGAAGAAAACAGACATCATAGAACCTTTTCTATTGATCTTATGAGCAATTCCTTTTTCATTTAGGATCTTTCCGATCTCAAAATCCAGAGTTTCGGTTGTTTTATTCAGTCTGTTGAAGAAATTTTCGTCATTTTTAATAATCTGTAATGTTTTCAAACCTGCTCGCATGGCTAAAGGATTTCCACTTAATGTTCCGGCTTGATACACTCCTCCTTTTGGAGCCAAATGATCCATAATTTCATTTCTTCCGGCAAAAGCTCCTACCGGTAAACCACCTCCGATCACTTTTCCGTACGTTACCAGATCCGCTTTCACATCGAATAATTCCTGAGCACCTCCGAACGCCAGTCTGAAACCGGTCATCACCTCATCAAAAATCAGCAAAGTTCCGTTCTCATCACAAATCTTTCTTAAATTCTGAAGAAAATCATTTTCAGGAAGCACACAACCCATATTTCCGGCAACCGGTTCTATGATAACTGCTGCGATTTCACCCTGATTATGTCTGAACAGATCCTGAACCTGCTCGAAATCGTTATATCTTGCCAAAAGTGTATCTTTTGCCGTTCCCTGAGTAACTCCCGGAGAATTTGGATTTCCAAACGTTGCAGCCCCACTTCCCGCCTTGATCAAAAATGAATCCGAATGTCCGTGATAACAACCTTCAAATTTGATGATCTTATCTCTTCCGGTATATCCTCTTGCGAGTCTGATGGCGCTCATACATGCTTCAGTACCTGAAGAAACCATTCTGATCTGATCGATATTCGGGACATTTTCAGTGATGAATTTGGCGATCTCCGTTTCCAGTTCCGTTGGAGCGCCGAAAGAAAATCCTTTTTCTGCCTGGATCTTCAATTCCTCCAACACTTCCGGATGGGTATGTCCTAAAATTGCCGGTCCCCATGAATTGATATAATCTATATATGTATGATCATCTGCATCGGTAAGATAAGCTCCTTTTGCTGATTTCATAAATACAGGAACTCCTCCCACTGATTTAAATGCACGAACAGGAGAATTTACCCCTCCCGGAATGTACTTGTAAGCCTCTTCAAATAAAGCCGAACTTCTTTGGTATCTCATATCTATAGTTGCAATTGATAGTTGCAGGGTTATGGGATATCGGGTTGATAACCATAACCATTAACTATCAATAAAATTTAATTAGTTTTTGGGTTTCTTGTCTATTAAATAAATCAGCTGACCGGCAGAAGGTTGTTGTCCTTCATCCATTCTGTTTTTAGCATATAATTTATTTAATTTAATTCCGAATTTCTGGGCGATATCATGCATATTCTCCCCTGCTTCCACTTTATATGTAGGCTTGTTTCCGTCAGAGTTTTTAGACTCAAGGAAGATGATGTCATTTTTCTTTAAAACATCACTTTCAAGCTCATTCCATTTCATCAGTTTGCTTTCTGTGATCTTGAATTTATTGGCAATGAACTTAAGATCTGTATCTTCAGGGATCACGATGTATTTTAAACCGTCATTAGGATGGCTCTTTATTAAAATAGAATTTAGGATTTCAGCTTTGGTTTTGATCTTCTCCACTCTTTTTTGCTGCTGAACATAAGAAGTCTGCTTGTACGGAACATTGATCGTTACCGGGTCTTTTTTTACCGTTTTTGAAGGTTCCAGTCTTGCCATGAAAGTTTTGTCATCTTTCAGATCCGGATATTTCTTTAAAATAGCATATAAAACTTCTTTAGAATTGGTATTATCAAACTCATACAGTTTATATTTTTCAATTTTTCCGATCAGGATGGATGCATTACGTGGATTGGTTGCGTATCCTGCTTTTTTAAGACCATGTGCCCAGGATTTGTAATCTTTGATGTCCAGATTGAAAAGATTGGCGTAGTATTTTCTGGTCGTTAAAAATTTAGAGTGATCTTCATAAGACTGTCTCGGATCATCATACACTCGGAAGCACTCATTGGGAGCATCATCCGTATGTTTCATGGTCTTACCCGTCCAGTCTTCTTTACACTTTATTCCGAAATGATTCTTACCTTCTCTTGCCAATCTGCTTTGCCCTCCTCCCGTTTCCAGGAGTCCCTGAGCAAGGGTAATAGAAGCAGGAATTTTATACTTTTCCATTTCTTCTACCGCATATTGAGCAAATGTTTGGATGTATTGGTCATCGGTAGCCCAGGTCTGAGCTGAGAATTTTGATAAAACTAAAAGGCTTACAAGTAAGAAAAGTCTTTTCATGTTTTTCAATTTTACTTAATAATTATCTTTTTATTCTGTTTTTTTAAAAGCTGATTAGCACCTTCAATTCCCTGTAAACCTCCGGTATGAAAGCACAAAATCCTGCTGTTTTCAGGAAAATATCCAAGATCTATCATCTCAAAAACTTTCTGCATCATTTTCCCGGTATAAACAGGTTCCAAAGGAACACCATATTTCTCTTTGAAATCATTGATAAAACGGATGTTCTCATCATTTATTTTACCATAACCCCCAAAACATGAATCTATTAGATCAAAATTTTTCTTTAAGGTTAATTCAAAGATTTTATTTTCCAAAGAAGAATCATTCACCACCTTGTATCCTATAACTCTCTGATTATCTTCACAAAATTTTGAAAGTCCCGCAATGGTTCCTCCGGTTCCAACTGCTGTGCAAAGATAATCAAAATCTTTTGTTTCGTTATTCAGCATCATTTTCACCCCTTCTACAGCGTCTTTATTGGTCCCTCCTTCAGGTACTATCAGAGCCTCCGAAAACTCCTGTTGCAGAAGATCCGTCAATTTTTCTTTGTCACGATATCCTTCTCTGGTCACAAATCTGAACTGCATTCCGTTTTCCGAAGCAAAAACCAATGTAGGGTTATCACTCCATTTATTTTCCAGTTCCTGCCCTCTTATCACTCCCATGGTAGGAGTTCCCAATAGTTTTCCCACCGCAGAAACAGCGGCAATATGATTGGAAAATGCTCCGCCAAAGGTAATAATGAAAGGTTTTTCCGGATTTTGATCCAGATAATTATTGACATTGTAGAAAAGTTTCCAGTATTTATTTCCCGAAATTTGTGGGTGAATAAGGTCTTCCCTTTTTATAAAGAGCTTTACATTTTTCCCAACCGGGATTTCTGTAATAGGAATATAGACCTTAGGAAGTTTCATGGGTGCAAATTTCCTGAATTTATTTTAAACAACAGTCTTTAAATTAGTTAAACAAAACTTAAAAGATCATTAAGGCTTTCCTACATATTTCCAAAAGTTCCAGAGTCTTCTTTTTTTAAGGTAAGTAAGATCTTTTTCTTTAGCATAGGCTTCTCTTTCAAAAGAAATATATCTGTAGGCAAGAAAACGGTCCTTCAGTTTGAAAAACCAGTAATAATATTCAATAACGTAAAAGATATAAAAAAAGATAATCAGCAATTCCAGTTGTTGCCTCAAATGAATTTTTTCGTGATTGATAAGTATTTTATTTTCCTTATCTTCGGGTTTCCTAATGAAGATAAAGGGAAAAAGAGCTATGCCGTTAATTTTCAGTTTTTTTAATGGCTTTTGGCACACAATTATCATAATAACAAATATAAAGTTTTTGATCAAGATTTAACTTATGGCCCATTTTGATATCAAAGAAAATGAAGACTTTTACTATAATGAGCAGGGGTACAAAGTTTTTACGGAAAAATTCCATCTGAAAAGAGGATATTGCTGTAAAAGTGGCTGTAAACATTGTCCTTACGGATACGATAAAAAGACCGACACATTCATTAAAAACGATAAAAAAAATAAATAAAATGAAAAAATATATTTTTATTTTGTTAGCCTCGGCTTCTTTGGGTTTAACTTCCTGTAGTCCTTTCCAGGTACGTTCGGACTATGCCGAAACGGCCAATTTCACTTCTTATAAAACTTATAAAATAAGAATTGACGATCTTAAACTGAATGATATAGATAAAGACCGTGTTTTGAACGAACTGTCTAAGCAGTTGCAAAGCAAAGGTCTTCAGTCCGGCGAGAATCCTGATCTTATCGTCAACGTAAAAGCCAACCATAAAAAAGTAACCGA
>JAFAAJ010000333.1 GCA_023426625.1 Bacteroidota bacterium | reverse complement strand
GAGAAAAGCAATCATCGATGCTGAAACTAAAGCTATTCAGGCTGAAAATTCAGAAAATGGTAAATATACTGTTGTTGTAAGAGATTTCTTCAACGGGAACGAGTTCTATTATTTTGTTTATCAGGATTATAAAGATATCAGATTAGTAGGAGCACCTCCTTCATCTTTAGGAAAATTCGGTGGTGATACAGATAACTGGGAATGGCCAAGACATACTGCTGACTTTACTGTTTTCAGAGTTTACGCTGATGCTGCAGGAAATCCGGCAGAATATTCTCCAAGCAACGTACCTTTAAAGCCTAAGCATTTCCTTCCGGTTTCTCTTAAAGGGATCAAACCTGGTGATTTCTCAATGATTTTAGGATATCCTGGTAGAACAAACCGTTATTTAACGTCTTACGGTATCCAGCAAATGGTAGAGAAGGATTATCCGGCTTGGGTTGAAGCTTCTAAGTTATCTATGGACATCATGAAGAAGTATATGGATAAAGATAAGGGAACTCAATTGAGTTATGCTTCTCAGTATGCTTCAGTAGCCAACTATTGGAAAAACAGACAAGGAACGATTGATGCCGTTGCTAAAAACGGAACAATTTCAGATAAGCAAAGACTCGAAGAAACCTTCAGAAAATGGTCTGTACAACCTGCAAACCTTGAGTATGACGGAGTATTGGAAGATATTGCTATTTATTACAAGCAGGTTTCTGCAAGAAATGTTGAGAGAAACTATATGACTCAGCTTTCAAGAAATGCAAGATACATCAGCCTTGCTTATCAGTTAGGAGCTACGCTTAAAGCTTATGCTGCTCAGGATCTTCAGGGAAGACTTGCGATGAAAGCAAAAGTGGAGGCTGCGGTAAAAGCTGCGTATGAAAACTTCAACACCAATCTTGAAGGTGAAATGTTGAATTCATTGGTAAACCTTTACCAGACAAGAGTAGATAAGGACGTTGCATCTCCTACAGTAATGGAGCTTGATGCTAAGAACCTTTCTACTGTAGCTTATTCTTCAATTTTTGCTAATAAAACGTCTGTTACCAACTTTATTTTGAACCCAGACCGTTTAAAACTTGATGCAGATCCTCTTTTAAAGATCGCAAACGGTATTGCTACAGATCAAAGACTTTCCGGAGAAAGATTCTCTAAAGTGGATGATAATTTTGCTAAAAACAGCCGTCTATTCCTAGCTGGTTTAATGAAAGCCATGCCAGAGAAGAAATTCTATCCGGATGCAAACTCTACGATGAGATTAACATACGGAACGGTTGACAGATTACCGATCAGAGATGACAGAAACTATTTTGGAGTTACAGATAATTATTATACAGATATGACCGGTCTTGTAAGCAAATACAAGAAAGGTGATGAGGAATTCGATCTTCCGCAAAGAGTTATCGATCTTTACAACCTAAAAGACTTCGGACAGTATGCAGATGCTGCAGGATATATGCCGGTGAACTTCCTTTCAAACAATGACATTACAGGTGGAAACTCTGGTTCTCCGGTCATTGATGGTGACGGAAACCTTATCGGTATTGCATTCGACGGAAACAGTGAAGCATTAAGCGGTGATATTGTTTTCGAACCGGAATGGCAAAAAACAATCAACGTAGACGTACGTTTTGTTCTTTGGGTTATCGACAAATATGCAGGAGCAAGAAGATTAGTAGATGAGTTAAAACTTGTAAGAGGTGAAAATACACCACCTGATACTAAATCTAAAAACTCAGGAACGACAACAGAACCTAAGAAAACTAAAAAGAAATAATAATCCATCATATTATTTTAAAACCGTGAAGCTATTTTCACGGTTTTTTTATTTTTGAATACTTATTAATTAAAAATCAATGAAGCCTAAAGCAATAGAATTCTCCGGCATTATCAGGCAAAATGGAAACATGAACGCTGCATTTGTCGAATTTCCTTTTTCAGTAAACGAACTGTTCGGTAAAAACGGACAGGTAAAGGTGAAAGTGGTTTTTGACGAAAAAGTAGAATATCGCGGAAGCCTTGCCAAAATGAAATCTGATTGTCATATTTTAGGCATCACTCAGGAGATCAGAAAACAGCTTGGTAAAACTTTCGGGGATGAGGTTTCGGTAAGCCTTATTGAGGATAAAGAAGAAAGGATCGTAGAGCTTGCGGATGATATTATTCTCCTTTTCAATGAAAACCACAAAGCCAAGGAACTTTTTAACAAAATGAGCTATACTCATAAAAAAGAATATATCCGATGGATCGAAGGAGCCAAAAAACAGGAAACCAGAGAAAACAGAAAATCTAAAATGATCCGGATGATTCTGGATGGAAAAAAAGGAATATAAAAGCTATACACCAAGTGTTTTTCGAAAAAAATACGCACCGCCATTGAAAACCAATATGAAATGCCGGATTTCATCTATTATGATATTCCTGGTAATATTAAAACCCGCGTATTATTCAGGATTAACAAAGACGGTAGCTTTGAAGTTCTGGAAATTGCCAAGACCTCAGAAAAATACTTCCTGGACATGCTTTCACTGGATATTGCTAAAAAACTTTTTTAGAAAGTCCAAAATAGCAAGTCCACAGGAAAATGATTATTACTCAGAAATCCCAATTGCTTATAATTTTGAAGATTACTGAAAAATCTGATTAGACATTCCAAAAACCTCTGTCCAAACTTCTATATTGTATTGCTTCGGAAATATGATAAGACAATATCCTTTCTGATTCTTCCAGGTCGGCAATGGTTCTGGCTACTTTCAGGATCCTGTCATAGGCTCTTGCGGAAAGGTTCAGTTTTTCCATCGCAGTTTTTATCAGGTTGAACGAAATTTCGTCCAATTCACAAAACTGTTCGATCTCTCTAGGCCCGACCTGAGCATTATAACTTATTTTCAAATCCTTATACCTTTCATTTTGGATTTGTCTTGCTATTAAAACGCGGCGGCGTATTTCCTCACTTTTTTCACCTTTCCTTTTCTCCGCCAGTTGTTCGAATTCCACCTTTTGGACTTCAATATGAATATCTATCCTGTCCAAAAGCGGCCCCGATAGCTTGTTCATATAGCGTTGCATTTCAAAAACGGTCGAAGTATTGTTCGGATCGTCCGGGAAGAAACCGCTCGGACTGGGATTCATGGATGCCACCAACATAAAACTTGCCGGATAATTTACCGTGAATTTCGACCTGGAAATCGTAACCTCCCGATCTTCCAAAGGCTGCCTCATCACTTCTAAAACCGTTCTTTTGAATTCCGGCATTTCATCCAGAAACAAAACACCATTATGCGCCAATGAGATCTCTCCCGGTTGAGGATAACTCCCTCCTCCGACTAACGCTACATCTGAAATCGTATGATGAGGAGATCTGAAAGGTCTTACAGTCATCAGAGAGGTTCCTGATTTCATTTTCCCTGCAACGGAATGTATTTTTGTGGTTTCCAGAGCTTCTTTTAATGTCAACGGAGGCAATATGCTCGGAATTCTTTTAGCCAACATGGTTTTACCACTTCCCGGCGGACCGATAAGGATAATATTATGACCTCCTGCAGCTGCGACTTCCATCGCCCTTTTGGCTGTTTCCTGACCTTTAACTTCTGAAAAATCAAACGGAAACAGATTGATTTTTTCCTGAAATTCTTTACGAGTATCGACCATTACTTTTTCCAACGGTTTCCCTTCATTAAAAAAATCTATGACCTCTTTAATATTTTCCGCACCGTATACTTCAAGATCATTTACAATAGCTGCTTCGCGGGTATTCTGCTTAGGAAGGATGATGCCTTTAAACCCTTCTTCTCGTGCCTGAATGGCTATCGGTAAAACTCCTTTAATCGGTTGAAGCGTTCCATCAAGAGAAAGTTCTCCCATAATGATATAATCCTGAATGTTTTCGGCAAGAATCTGGTCCGATGCCGCCAATATTCCAACCGCAATACTCAAGTCATAGGCAGAACCCTCTTTTCTGAGATCTGCTGGGGCCATATTGATGGTGATTTTCTTTCCGGGAATTTTGTAACCTACATTTTTCAGAGCAGCTGAAATTCTGTAGCTGCTTTCTTTGATCGCATTATCAGGAAGTCCTACCAAATGGTATCCTATTCCTCCTGTATCTACATTGACTTCTATAGTAATCGTTTGAGCCGCAACTCCATGAGTTGCGCTTCCGTAAATTTTTATTAACATGATTTGTGTTTTGGTAAATGTAATAATTTTTAGCTTATATCAAAACGGATTCACGGAATCAAACATAAAACAAAATCGGCGCAAAAAAAATTGCGCCGATCAAAACCATTATTGAAAAAAAACTAAACAAAATCCACTCGGGGATTTATTTCTTAATAAGCTTATTCTTATATATTTTCCCGTCAGTTGTTTTGGAAACGATAAAATAATTTCCGGCTGTAAGTTTACTGATGTCTATAGCCTGGTCGTATTTATGATTACTTTTCTGTAAAACAATTCTTCCTGATGCATCTATGATAGAAATTTCTTTATATTCTTTATCCGAAGCTTTTCCTATGTACAGGAATTGGGTTGCAGGATTGGGATAGACGGAAAGGTTATTTTCTTTTGGATCTTTAGTTTCTCCTGTTCCCAGATTACAAAAACTCCAGTTGCCGAAATTCAGTTTTACGAATGCGAAAAGTCCCAGAAACTCACACTGATCCGGACAATACTCCGTGCAGGCATAAAAACCATATTCCCCTGAATTTGTTGCTACATAAGAGTCCCCCGT
>JAFAAJ010000127.1 GCA_023426625.1 Bacteroidota bacterium | reverse complement strand
CATCAAAGCCAAGATAGTTTTTGCTCTGTCACTTGCAGAAATTCCGGTGGAAGTTCCGTTACCCAAAAGGTCTACGGATACCGTAAATGCAGTTTCTTTAGGATCACTACTTCTGCTTACCATGATGTCCAGCCCCAGTTCATCACATCTTTTTTCAGGAAGCGGCATACAGATAAGCCCTCTTCCGTGAACAGCCATAAAATTGATCAGTTCCGGGGTTGTCAATTCTGCTGCACAAAGAAAATCCCCTTCATTCTCTCTGTCTTCATCATCTACCACTATGATTATTTTACCATTTCTAAGGTCTTCAATAGCCTCCGGAATAGTATTTAATTTAATATCTGACATTTTTACTTTTTAATTTTTGCAAAGATACTCATAAAAATAAGCATGTTCCAATTTATATAAACGGTTTATTACCCTTTAGATATAGAGACTGATGCCTCTCTAAATATTCTGTATGAATCCAGTCTTTTCTGATGGTCATAAATATGGGAATTGATGATCAGTTCATCCACCTTGAATCTTTCCTGAAAACTTTTTAATTTTTCTTCTATTTCACGCTGATCGCCGATAAAGCTGTATCTCAATTTCTGTAAAACAGCGGCTTTTTCCATTGGCGACCAGATTTCATCCATATCTTTAACAGGCGGTGCAAAAGGCTTCCGGTCATTTCTTACAATATTGATGAATGCCTGAAATAAAGTGGTAGAAAGCCAATGTGCCTCTTCTGATGTTTCCGCAGCAATTCCGTTCACACAAGCCATTATATAAGGCTGATCCAACTGTTTGGAAGGCTCAAAATGTTCTTTGTAAATATTGAAAGCCAATTCCATCTGTTCGGGAGCAAAATGTCCGGCAAAAGCATATGGAAGTCCCAATTCTGCCGCTAACCAGGCACTGTCTGTACTCGATCCTAAAATGTACAACGGAATATCCAGTCCTTCACCGGGGATGGCACGAACCAAGGCATCCGAATTTTCCTTTGAGAAATATCTTTGTAATTCCAAAATCTGTCTTGGGAACTGTTCGTTAATGATAGCAGGATTTCTTCCTAAAGCCTGAGCAGTTAAGCCATCCGTTCCGGGAGCTCTTCCCAACCCGAGATCTATTCTTCCCGGAAAAAGTGATTCCAAAGTTCCAAACTGTTCCGCAATAACCAGAGAACTGTGATTGGGAAGCATAATTCCTCCGGATCCTACTCTTATTTTTTTGGTGCCATTGGCAATAAAACCGATGAGCACAGAGGTAGCTGAACTGGCGATACTTGCCATATTGTGATGTTCGGCCAGCCAGAATCTTTTATATCCTAAATGTTCAACGTGGTTGGCTAATGATAAGCTGTCCTGAAATGTATCATGGATGGTCTTCTCCTGTTTTACGGGAGCAAGATCCAGAACTGAAAGTTCAAAATTTTTCATATTTTAAAATTGAGGTTTAAAACCTAGCAAATTTAAAATATATAACTCGCATTAGTTACTTTTTGTAATTGATAGGATTGATCGGTAGTTCAGGAAAAAACTATTGGATTTTTATAACAGTCCTATGTAAATTATATTTCATTTTCTTTTTTATAATTAAAATGATTCAGCAAAATCCTGATCTCGTTGAACTCAAAATCATTGGGCAGAGCTTTTTTCCATTCCGTTAAGGTTTCATGAGGTGCTTTATTGAATTCTTCTTCAAAAGCTTTGATCTTATCAGAAGTGATCACTCGTGAAATATCCAGTAATCCCTGCTCTGCAAATTTTGCGAGATGACCAATTACGGTTTCTTTTACCAAACCTCTTTCCAGAGCGATTTCTGCAATAGTTTTTCCCTGTTCAAACAACTGGAACGTCAGAACCTGTGAAGGAACTTTGGCGATCTTTAAATTGACTTCTTTATCGTTTTTCTCATCCAGAAGCCTGGTTTCCAACAGATGAATTTCCTTTAAACTGTTCAGGTATTCTTCAATATCTTCCAGCCATCTTTTAAACTCTTCGTTATATTGCTTTAGACCTTTAGAACCTTTGATCTCGGCATAAAAGTCTTTTAAAGGGTTGAAAATCTTATCTCTTACCTCCGTAAAAAAGAAATTAACCGCGCCTTTCGCTTTGCCTTCAATTTCAGACCAATCTTCTTTCTGATTGATAAAATTTCCTACTTTCTGAAACAGTATCCTTTCCAGTTTTTCAAAAATCTTTCCCAGATTCACTGCATCCTGCTTCAACTGATGATAAAGCTGGTTGGTCTTTAAATGGTCGATGCTTTTGGTTGTGATGGATAGCTTATTCCAGTCTTCGATCTCCTGCAAAAACCATAAACAATCGATCGTACGAAGTACTTTTCGGATGCTGTAATCATATTTTTCCTGATTCAGGATATTTTCAACATGATCATTAGCAAACGTATCTCCCTGAAATTGCAAAATCCTGTTATCTTTAAAAATAACTTCCGGAGTGATCTTGGATTTCAGCACAATACCTTCCAAAGTTCGGCAACGGGAAAGCGCCACATAAACCTGTCCTGCAGTAAAGCTTTTTCCTGCATCAATGATCACCTTATCGAAGGTCAATCCCTGACTTTTATGGATCGTTACCGCCCAAGCCAATTTAATGGGAAAC
>JAFAAJ010000293.1 GCA_023426625.1 Bacteroidota bacterium | reverse complement strand
CAAACCTAAAACCCTCTCCGCACCTACAATACCTCTTTGAATATTATTAAATCGGTCTGCAATTTGTCTTAAAGGCCGGATCAACATGGAAATATACTGGATAAAGGCGATCACAACTCCCGCACTGATGGTAATATATCCTCCATAAAACAGAATAAAACCAATAAAAAGAGAAGAAATGAGTTCTACAACCGGGAAAAACAGTGAAAAAATAAACACAGTTCTTAATAAGGCCTGTTTCAATGTGATATTAATTGTATCAAACTTTTTGAATTCCGCTTCTTGTCTGTTGAAAACCTGAATAATAGACATTCCCGCCAATCTTTCCTGAACAAAAGAGTTTTGGTTCGCTGTCCAGTTTCTTTCATCCCCGAAAGCTTTTTTCAGTCTTTTCTGGAAGAACCTTGTAATAATCACCATTAATGGTAGAATAGCCAATGTAATATAACTCAGATGAACATCCGTATTGAACATCATCACTAAAACAAAGGCAATTCTCAGAATATCCCCGAAAACCATCAGAAATCCATCAGTATATACCGTTGCAATAGTTTCCACATCTCCTACTGCACGTGTAACAAGCTGCCCGATCGGTGTTTTATCAAAAAACGCTGTTCTGAAATAGATCAACTTTGCATACAGTCTCTCTCTTATATCTCTAATCACATTTTGAGAAATATAATTGGAGAAAAACACCAGGAAAAAGTTCAGGATCGTTTCTGCAAATACCAAACCTACAAGGATGTAGATATGCTTCATCATCAAAGCCTCGTCTTTGAGCTTCGTGATATCATTATCCACCACCTGCATGGTGAGATAAGGCCTGTAAGTAGAAACTATCGACAGTACGATGGAAATTATTAAAGTAAGGATAAACCAGGAACGGAACTTCATTCCGATAAAGAACAGCCTCCTGATAATCCCCCAAGTATCTTGTTTTTTCATTGATGAACGGATAGAAAAATTTAAAAATCCACTGCAAAAATAAGACTTTAAAATTTTAATGGATCAACAACTTATCAAAATAGTAATAGAAAATTCCAGATAGAAGTTATTTAAAATATTAATCTTATGATAAGTTCAGAATGAAACACTTACTCAAAGTCGTAGCCTACATCCACCAAAAATAAACCCTGTGCCGGTGCAGAAGTTCCAGCAGAATTGCGGTTTTTGTTCTCAATGATTTTACGGAGGTCTTCAGGTTTTATCTTTTCGGCACCTATTTCTACCATGGTTCCTACAATAGCTCTCACCATATTCCTCAGAAAGCGATTCGCTGATACCGTAAATTTCAACTCACTTCCCTCCTGTTCCCATTCTGCTTTATAGATCTTACAGATATTGGTCTTATTATCTGTTTTTAATTTAGCAAAACTTGTAAAATCCTCATATTCAAATAAGATCTTACAGGCTTCATTCATTTTATGGATATCCAGAGGTTTTTTCCAGTGTTGCCATGCAGATTCCTGAGTGAAAGGATTCTTCTCCAGGGAAATATAATATTCATACGTCCTGTAAGTTGCATCAAAACGTGCGTGGAAATCATCTTTAACCCGGAAAATTCTCTTTATGGAAATATCAGGCGGAAGAAAACTGTTCAGCTTATGAGGAAGATTAGGATCTAAAATCTGTTCCGTATCAAAATGAGCGAAGATTTTCTTGGCATGAACTCCCGTATCTGTTCTTCCTGCTCCTGTCGTTTTGATCTCTTCCCTTAAAATCGTGGAAAGTGCTTTTTCCAATTCCTCCTGCACGGAAATGGCATCCGGCTGTATCTGGTAACCGAAATAATTTTTACCGTTGTATGAAAATTCTATAAAGTACCTCAATGTATTAAAATAACTCCACAAAAATACTTCAATTTAATGAAATAATTGTTGAAAAGTCATTGAGAATATTAAAGCAAATCCCTAAGGAAATTCCTATTTTTGCAAACGTATGAAAAGATGGTACCTTTATCCTTTTTCCCTTGGTTATCATTTGGTAACGGGTATCCGAAACACAATGTATGATCTCGGGATTTTTAAATCTACTAAGTTTAAAACTCCGATAATCAATGTCGGAAACTTATCCGTCGGCGGAAGCGGAAAATCCCCGATGGTGATGTATCTTGCCCAATATCTATCAAAACATTACAGAACCGGCGTATTGTCAAGAGGTTACGGAA
Organism: Bacteroidota bacterium; assembly: GCA_023426625.1. GTDB lineage: Bacteria > Bacteroidota > Bacteroidia > Flavobacteriales > Weeksellaceae > Chryseobacterium. Next base: position 2,210 of record JAFAAJ010000293.1, on the reverse strand, counting down.
GACTTACAAAAGGTTATGTGGTTACGAATTATGAAAGCAACTATAAAACGGTAGGCGATGAAGCCATGCAGTTATTTGAACGCTTCAAAAACCGCTTTGTGATTGCCGTTTCCGAGGACAGAGTTCCGGGTGCAAGAAAAGTGATTGAAGATATGGACCTTGATGTTTTGGTTCTGGATGATGCCATGCAGCACAGAGCAATAAAGCCGGGCTTCAATATTCTGATGACCGATTTTAATGATCCGTACTTTAAAGACCATTTATTACCTGCTGGAGATTTAAGGGAATCACGGGGCGGATCCAAAAGAGCAAATATCATCATGGTAAGTAAATGTCCGGATGAACTGACCGAAGAAACCAAACAATACTATATTTCAAGGATAAAACCAGACAGACACCAAAAAGTATTCTTTTCATCCATCGGATACGACGAGAACGTGTACGGAAGAGATAAAATGCTTCCGGACAACAACCTGAATTATTACGATATCCTTCTTATTACCGGAATTGCCAATCCTAAACCTTTACTGGAACATCTGGCCAAATATTCCCAAAGGGTAAAACATCTGAAATTCAGAGATCATCATAATTTTTCTGATGACGACATCAAAAAAATCATCGCTGAATACAAAAAACTAGGTGAGTATAAATTGATCTTAACCACGGAAAAAGATTATGTGCGTCTTAAAACTTTTGACTATCTAAGAGACCTTGTGTATTACTGGCCAATTAATGTCATCATTGATAAAAAGGAAGAATTCAACCAGATCATTCTGGATTATGTAAGGAAGAATTAAGATATCAATCTTAAATTTTTCCTAATTCATACGAAATCAAGATCAAATTCCGTTTCATTGTTTTAGATTTGCATAAAAATGAGTTTGAAATGAGAAAGCTATTCTTGCTATTCATGATAAGTATTTTTGGATTAGGGTGTTCACAGGAAGCCCCAAAAGTACTTAAAACCGGTTTTTCCAAAGAAGCATTGAACCAAAAGCTGGAAGATGAAGAGGGAAAAATCATTACTATTCAACAGATTCTTGATCAGCATAAAGGAAAGGTTTTAGTCCTTGATTTCTGGGCAGGATGGTGCAGAGATTGTTTAAAGGCACTTCCAAAAGCGGAAGAACTTGAAAAAAATAATCCAAATGTCGACTTTGTATTCCTTTCTTTGGAAAGATCAAAAGAAAGCTTTAACAGAAGCCTAGAAAGATTTGATATGAAAGACAAGGAAAACTATTGGTTTGCTGAAGGATGGAAAAACGACTTTAACAATTATGTTGACCTAAACTGGATTCCGAGATATATGGTGATCGACCAGAAATCAGCAATAGCCAAATATTATGCTATTTCTCCGGAAGACCCTGAAATACAAAACACCATCAATGCTCTTTTGAAATAGGTTAGCATTCTTACACAAAGGAAAACAAAGGTCAATTAAATATTTTTCTTTGATATTATACAGGGTCGTTTAGCTTATCGAGATAGTTATTCGGAAATAAATTTTTGTAGATAAGTGTTAACGTTAAACCAATAAATGAATCCATATCTTTGTGATATGGATTTTCCTTTTCCCATTCGCAAGATTATTCATGTAGATATGGATGCATTTTATGCTTCCGTGGAGCAGCATGACAATCCTTCATTGAAAGGAAAACCTATTGCCGTTGGTGGCGGACACAGAGGTGTGGTTTCAGCAGCAAGTTATGAAGCCAGAAAATTCGGGGTACGATCTGCAATGCCGAGTAAAACAGCCAGAGAAAAATGTCCACATCTTATTTTTGTTCCGCCCAGATTTGCCCGGTATAAAGAAATTTCGAAAAAAATCCGGGAGATCTTTTATGAATACACAGATTTGGTGGAACCTCTTTCTCTGGATGAAGCTTATCTAGATGTCACGGAAAATAAAAAAGGGATTGAATCTGCCAATCAGATCGCAAGAGAAATCCGTCAGAAAATATTTGAACAAACAGGCTTAACGGCTTCCGCAGGAATTTCCGTGAATAAATTTCTTGCAAAAGTTGCTTCAGACATCAATAAACCTAATGGACAGAAAACCATCCATCCTGATAAAATTGAAGAATTTCTGGAAGAATTACCCGTCGAAAAATTTTACGGTGTAGGAAAAGTAACCGCCAATAAAATGTTCAGCCTGGGAATTTTTAAGGGAAAAGATCTTAAAAAGAAATCTCTGGATGAGCTGATAAAGC
>JAFAAJ010000264.1 GCA_023426625.1 Bacteroidota bacterium | reverse complement strand
CATTAAAGTAGAAACCGGACCGAAAGCTTCCACATCGTGAGAGATGTTCTTTTCAAAAGGTTTGTCATTCAGGAATAATTTCGGACTCATAAATGCTCCTTTTTCATAATCAGCATCTACCAACTCATGTTTACCGTCATAGATAAGTTCTGTTTCGGCTTTCAGCATATTTATTTTTCTGAGAACCTCATCGTATTGTTGTTTTCCGACAAGAGATCCCATTCTGGTTTCCCTGCTTAACGGGTTACCTATTTTAGTCTGATCTAAAGCTTTAGACAATGCATTCTGAACGTCTCCGATCAAATGTTCCGGAACAATAATCCTTCTGATCGCCGTACATTTCTGACCTGCTTTTGTGGTCATTTCATTACGAACTTCTTTGATGAACAGATCAAACTCCGGTGTTCCCAGCTTTGCATCCAGTCCAAGAATAGAACAGTTCAGCGAATCTGCTTCCATGTTGAAACGCACGGCATTTCCTGCTACGGATGGTAAAGATTTCAATTTTCTACCTGTATTTGCAGAACCTGTGAACAATACAGAATCTCCATCCTGAACGTAATCAAGAATATTTCCCGGTTCACCACAAACCAACTGAACAGCTCCTTCCGGAAGAATTCCGCTTTCAATCATATCCTGGAAAACAGCATTCGTTAAATAAGAACCAAATGGAGAAGGCTTCACTATTGACGGAACACCCGCTAATAAAGATGTTGATAACTTTTCCAACATTCCCCAAACCGGAAAGTTGTAAGCATTAATTTGAACTGAAACACCTTCACTTGGAGTTAAAATGTGAGTTCCAATAAATGTTCCGTTAGCTGAAAGTTTTTGCGTTTCTCCATCTACCCAAAATGGGGTATTTGGAAGCATTCTTTTTGCCAATCCAGAGTATGTGAAGAAAGTACCGAAACCTCCTTCAATATCTACCCAAGAATCAACATGAGTTGCTCCTGTTTTATAAGATAATTCGTAATATTTTTTCTTTCTTTCTAAAAGGTAAAGCGCTACTTTTTTCAACATTTCTCCACGGTCGTAGAAAGTCATTGAAGAAAGGTTTTTGTAACCTACCGTTCTACCATAATCCAAAGCCTGCTCAAAATTCAGACCTTCTGTATCGGAAATAGCAACCTGCTCTCCGTTTACAGCGTTGTATAAAGGAATTCCGTTTCCGTTTCCTTCTACCCATTCGCCGTAGATATAATTTTTAAGTTTTTCCATATTATTTTCACTTTTTACTAAACTGTAAAACTATTTTAGTCATAAAATAGACACCAAATAAGACGATTGCAAAATCTAATATTAAAACCATATCAATAAAAATAGTATAGAAAAAATCTTTTCTTTCTAGATATTGAATTGTTTTATCTGATTCCACATGTTCTAATGCATCAGAAATATTTATTGATTCTTGTATGAAATAATATCCTAAAAAATTGATTACAATGAAGATAATCAAAATTAGAAGCCAATATTTTTTGAAAAGTTGATTCATTTGAATAAAACTTCATTGATTTATTTCACATCATCCCAAATGCTGTAATCAACAATTTTTGTAGGAATCTGCTGAACGTATTCTGTAAAAGGTTCGCAACGCAGAATCGCATCTTTTCCTTCTCTTGCCAGTTCCTGATATAGTTTGGTTCCTTGCGTTTTCCATTTGATCATTTCATCAGAAACATCACGGATGATCTTTGCCGGACTTCCAACAATTAGTTTTCTGGGTTCACTTCTAAAATTGGCCGGAACGAAGGCTAATGCACCGATGATGCATTCATCCCCGATCACCGCTTTGTCCATCACCACAGAGTTCATACCTACAAGACAATTTCTTCCGATATGCCCGGAATGAATGATCGCTCCATGACCAATATGAGCAGATTCTTCCAAAACCGTTTCAATGCCCGGAAAAACATGTAGCGTGCAGTTTTCCTGAACATTTGCTCCGTCTTTTACCAGAATTTTTCCCCAGTCACCACGAATGACTGCATTGGGTCCTACATAAACTTCTTCGCCAATCTCCACATTTCCAATAATTACCGCCTGCGGATGGATATATGCAGAAGACTTGATAATGGGACGAATTCCGTGGTATGAGTAGATATTCATAATTTTTTAGTTAAAAATTAATTTAACAATGTAACAGTGTAGCAGATTACCAATGAGATGCTTCAACAAGCTCAGCATGACAAGCATAAATTGTTACACTGACACCTTCTTATATTGGTAAATTATTGAAAAAGTTATATTTTTTCAATTACCATTGCGTAACCTTGACCCACGCCGATACACAATGTACAAAGAGCGTATTTTTTATTTTGTTTCTGAAGCTCCAATGTAGCAGAACCCACAATTCTTGCTCCTGAAACTCCAAGAGGGTGTCCTATAGCAATCGCACCACCATTCGGATTGATTCTCGAATCGTCATCTTTCAAACCTAAACTTCTTGTTACCGCTAAAGCTTGTGCTGCAAAGGCTTCATTCAGCTCAATGATATCCATATCATCCAAAGAAAGATTCAGTCTTTTCAATACTTTTTGGGTAGCTTCCACAGGTCCGATTCCCATGATTCTAGGCTCTACACCCGCAACAGATGATCCTAAAATCTTAGCTTTCGGTTTTAAACCATATTTCTTAACAGCTTCTTCGCTTGCAAGAATAAGTGCTGCAGCTCCGTCATTCATTCCGGATGCATTTCCGGCAGTTACGGTTCCTTCTTTTCTGAAAGCAGGACGTAGTTTCGCCAACCCTTCCATTGAAGTTGCCGGTTTTATGAATTCATCTTTATCAAACACTATAGGCTCTCCTTTTCTTTGTGGGATTTCCACTTTTACGATCTCTTCCGCTAATCTTCCACTTTCCTGAGCTTTCGCGGCTTTCTGTTGAGACCAAAGTGCAAATTTATCCTGATCTTCTCTACTGATCTGATGAATATCCGCTAAGTTTTCTGCGGTTTCTCCCATTCCGTCAACACCATACATTTCTTTCATTTTAGGATTGATGAATCTCCATCCGAAAGTAGTGTCAAACATTTGGCTGTCTCTTCCAAACGCTGCACTCGGTTTTGACATTACATAAGGAGAACGCGTCATGTGTTCCACTCCTCCTGCGATATAAATTTCCCCTTCTCCAGCAGCAATGGAACGGAAAGCATTCGCAACAGCCGACATTCCTGAAGCGCAAAGCCTGTTTACAGTTTCCCCTCCGATTTTATACGGAAGTCCCGCCAATAAAAGCCCCATTCTTGCAACATTTCTGTTATCTTCACCTGCCTGATTGGCGCATCCGAAAATAACGTCTTCAATTTCTTCCACAGGAACTTCAGGGTTTCTGGCTACGATTTCTTTCAGCACAACTGCTGCCAAATCATCGGCTCTGACTTCTGATAATCCTCCCTGTAATTTTGAAATAGGAGTTCTGATGTAATCTATGATGTATACGTTGTTCATAATAATTCAATTTAACAATCTAGCAATGTAACAGTATAACAATTATTGGTACATAGGTAAACTGATACATTATTAGATTAATTTTTTAGGCTTGTACTTAATATTTTATAAATAATTTTCCCAATCTCAGTAATCTGAAACTCTAACTTTTCATTGAAAGGATAAGATTCAGAATGTTTACAGAGATAGAGCCAATATTTTGTTTCTTCTAATTCTTTTGCTGCAATTTTAATTTTATTGATAAAATCATTTTTGCTATGTGGGTTTTGTGCTTCAAATGAATTGGCTCCTATACTTGTTCCGGAACGCAACAATTGTTTAGCAACAACAAATTTTCTTTTTTCATCTAACAGTTCACAAAATTCAATTATATCTAAAGAAAATTGGACTGTTTTCTCAATTAATGGGTTATTCCCGAAATTTATCATTTGTGTTAAAATAAATTTTATTTCATCATCATAATTGGTAAATTGTTACATTGATACATTGTTAAATTGAGCTTACAGCTCAGTTACTTTCTTTCCAATTTTATATACCGTTCCGACAAATTTGGCAACCAGCGCATTGTTTTGATTGGTGATCTTAATGTCGTAAACGGCTGTTTTTCTTGTTTCATTCACCAATACACTTTCTGCCCTGAAAACATCGCCTTCTTTTCCGGCTTTGGTAAAGTTGATGATACAGTTCAATGCAACGGCAGCATCTCCGGAGTTGTTGGACGAAAAAGCCAATGCGGAGTCCGCAAAAGCAAATGTTACTCCTCCATGAACGGTTTTCAACCCATTGATCATCTCTTTTTTAATGGGCATTTCTATTAAGCAATAGTTTTCTTTGACTTCAATCATTTTGATATTCATCCATTGGGAAAAATAATCCTGATTGAGCATATAATCTGCAACTTGTCTCGGCGTCATTTATATTTTATTTAGAGATTTTTTTTCCTTCGGCTCTGTTGGTTTAATTCATCAAGAAAATAGTAAAAAACAAATATTCCCAAGAAATATAATGCATAAGGCCTTATCTGGAAATTTTTAAAATCAGGCAGCTTTATCAACATAAATATACTTGTCATAAAAACAGCTACCATAAGGCATTTTATTATTCTCTTCTTATTTATTTTCATTTTACAGATTTTTTAGCAAAGGACTTTGTCTATATCTTTCTTCCTGATATTCTTCGTAAAGGTTTTGCAGGGTTTCGGAAATTTTTGAATACCCGATTTCTTTTCCCCAGTTTAATAATCCTTTCGGATAATTCACTCCTTTCTGCATGGCCAATTCGATATCTTCATCATTCGCAACCCCTAATCTTTTTGCTTCAACTGCTTCATTGATCAGCATGGAAATGATTCTCAAAAATATCTGTTGGTACAATGCATCATCTTTCTGTGCAACCGGGTTTTGCGCTCCTTCACTATAATCGTAAAAGCCTTTTCCTGTTTTTCTTCCATGAAGTTTGGCCTCAGACATGCGTTGCTGCAATAAAGACGGTTTGTATTTCGGATCGTAGAAATAGTCTTTGTAAACGGTTGTAGTTACTGCGAAATTCACATCCACTCCAATCAAATCCATTAATTCGAAAGGTCCCATTTTAAAGTTTCCAAGTGTTTTCATCGCTTCATCAACCTGTTCAGGTGTCGCGATATTTTCTTCAACAATTCGTAATCCTTCTCCATAATAGGGACGGGCAATCCTGTTGACGATGAACCCGGGAATATCTTTAGCGATTACAGGCATTTTCCCCCATTCTTTCATGAGGTTGTATATTTTTTCTGCCAGTGATTTTTCTGTTAATAAAGATGGAATAACCTCTACTAAAGGCATTAATGGTGCGGGATTGAAAAAATGTATTCCGATGAAACGCTCCGGTTTCTTAAGTTCCGCACCTAAAGAGGTAATAGAAATGGATGATGTATTGGAACCAATGATACAGTCTTCTGAAACATAGTTTTCAAGCTCTGTAAAGACTTTGGTTTTTATTTCTTTGTTTTCAATGATCGCTTCAATCACGAGATCCGAATCTTTTAAATCTTGAAGATTTTCAGCTTTACTGATGTTATTTCTGATCTCTGTGGCTCTTTCCTGTGAAATTTTGGCTTTTTCAACCAGCTTTTGAAGGGTTTTCTCTAAGCCTGAAAGTGCTTTATCAATTTGTGGAGCCTGTGCGTCATAAACAATTACTTTACATCCTGCTGTTGCAGCCACCTGAGCAATTCCGATACCCATGGTTCCTGCTCCAATAATTCCAATATTATTCATGTTTGTATAATGTAGAACGTACAATGTAAAAAGTATGTTAAAGTGTATGTTTGTACATATTACTTTTTACATTGTACAAATCTTTTATCTTCCTTTATAATTAGGTTTTCTTTTTTGTAAAAATGCGTTCACTCCTTCCAGAAAATCTTCTGTTTCGGAGGCTTCCTGCTGAAGATCAGCTTCCAGTTCCAATTGCTGGCTTAAGGTATTATCATAAGAACGTGCAAAAGCTTTTTTAGTCAGTTTGAAAGCTGCTGTAGGCATATTAGACAGTTTCTCCAGAATTTCCATGGATTGAGGTAAAAACTCTTCTTCACTGAAAACTTCCGCTACCAATCCGTAAGATTTAGATTCTTCAGCTGATAATTTTTTTCCTGTGAAAGCCAAATAAGTTGCCAATTGTCTTCCCAATAATTTAGGTAAGAAATAAGTCCCTCCCGTGTCAGGAATCAATCCAATACCTGAAAATTCCTGAGAAAAGTAGGCTTTCTCACTAGCCAACACAAAATCGCAGATCAATGCCAACATGGCACCGGCTCCTACTGCAGGACCATTTACCAAAGCTATAACCGGTTTTTTGCAATGTGTGATTTCCATTACAAGCGGGTTATAATAATCTTCTACGATCTTGCGAACGATATATTCATCATGATGTTCGTTACCCTGAATGAAGGCATCATCTAAATTTTGTCCGGAACAAAATGCTCTTCCTCTCCCTGAAATGGCAACACATCTTACTGTAGGGTCTTCATTGCAATCTTTAATAAAGTCTTTAAGATCTGATAAAGAAGGTTTTGTAAGAGCATTTAAGGATTCAGGCTGATTAAGATAGGCAATTTTGAGTTTTCCTTCAAAATGCGTTTCAATATCAAGTTGTGTATACATATTGAATTGGTTATTAATAAGTTATTATAAAATGATTATTTCTATAAAGTTAATCATTTTTAATGACATTTGAAATAGTCAAAAGGTTCCAGACAGTCGAGGCACTGGTACGAAGCCTTGCATAGTGT
>JAFAAJ010000123.1 GCA_023426625.1 Bacteroidota bacterium | reverse complement strand
TTGGGTCCTAAAATTCCGTAGATCTCGTTCTTGTCGATATTCAAAGAGATGTCATTTACAGAAAATTCTTCGGAATTTTTGTATTTCTTATACAAATTTTTGATCTCGATAATATTCTCAGCCATTTCAGATCGCTTTTCTCAGTTTTTTATAGAAAGCTTCTTCAAGATCCGCAATATGAAGCATGGATTTTGAAAGCTGGTTGTAAATATCACTTTTAGAATTCCTGTTTTTGTAAACACGGGCAATATCTACGGCAAAGTCTCTCCAAAGGTCACCGATCGTAGTAATTTCCTTGGAAAGTTCTTTCAATTGGTCATTTTTAAGGATTTCAGCGGCTTCCTGTAGAAAAGCTCCATAGATAAACCTGAAACCTCCACCACCGGTCCCGATTTCCTCCTGCATTCTGATCAGCTGTCCCAAATAGTGATTGGTGACTTTCGTGCCTTTTTTCTGTGCCCATTTCGGGATGCTTTTCGCTACCCAACGCATGGCTTTTACACCAACAATAGGAACGGGAGCCAGCATATTTTTGCATGTATCCTGAATTCCTTTTTTGATAGCGCCTTCCAGATCCACATTTTCGGGAACATAAACAGGATAATACATATGTCCTTTCGGAGGAAGTGCTCCTTTGGCGTATCTTACTTTTTCCAGTTCTTCTTCGGAAAGGGATGTTACATAATCCATTACAGGGTCGCTGATCAGGAATTTCCCGTCTTCTTTTCCGTATACTACCAGATTGTGGGCATTGAAGTGGAATTTATATTCCTCAGGGAAATAGGTAAGGTTGAAAACACCAACCTGTAATCCCGTAGGAATATTGTTTTCAAGATTTTTTTCGAGTGCAGTCTGAGCTTCTTTGGGGTTGGAAAATTTTTGTCTTTTTATTTTGATTCCCAGTCTTTTAGCGGCTTTGCTGAAAATAGCACCTGGCATCGGACGATAGCTGAAACCCGGAGCAAAGTTCACCTTTAAAAAGGGAAGGTAAACAAAAAATAATCCCGAACCGATCCCGAAGATCATAGGTTCACTAAGCTTTAAGCCTTTATATAATAATAAATTAGAGGCAACACCGTTTTCGCAATGTGCGGTCTGATGGTGTTCAAAATTCAATTTCATTCGTTGCTTGATTTTACCAAACCCGTGAGGTTTGCTTGAGGTTTCTATTTTTTTCCGTCGAAGTTTTTTAATTCATCTACTGAAATACCGAAAGCATCGGCATATTTTTTCAATACCTTTTCACTTAGTGTTTTGAAGATTTTCGGCTTTGTGTGTCTTTTTACGCGCCATTGCCACATGTTTACATAAGCGGCAAGTACGCCTAAGTCCATTTTATTCAGTTCCATGAAATAAATAATGGGACTTACTTTCTGATCAGCAACATTTTGTCTGGCTTCTTCTATTCTTTCATGAATCAGCTGCATGGATTCATCCAGAGCTGCTTTTTTAGCTTCCCAACCAATACTGTTCGCTGTCGTATAATTATCATTTTCGTCAGTTACATACAACACTTCGGTCATATTCGCTGACTTCAGATTGCTTTCGTCCTGAGGAAGGTCTTGTTTTTTCATCCAAAAAGATATTAATTCAGACTTTAAGGTAAAAAAATTACCTGTTTTTTATGATTCTTTTTAATCAGTTGGCTAAAATAGTGAAAATACATTATATGTTACTCAAATTAACTTTAGGCTAAAGTTTTTGTCAGAAATTAACCATTTTTGTTATTTTAATGTAACAAGTAGTTCATTAAATAAGACTAATACACTAGTTAAAAAATTGATAAAATAATATCATTATGAAGAAATTTTTTATTTCTGTATCGCTATTCTGCATGATGAGTGCGATGGCTCAGAAATTTGATACTCAAAAGCTTACGGACAATCAGGGTTATACTTATGAAACCGTGAAGAATGACAAGTCCGGAGTGAGAGTGTATACTTTAAAAAACGGATTGAAGGTCTATCTGGCGAAAAATGATGATGCGCCAAGAATTCAAACATACATTCCCGTAAGAACAGGATCAAACAATGATCCGAGTGACAACACAGGTTTGGCTCACTATCTGGAGCATATGGTTTTCAAAGGAACATCACATTTAGGAACCCAGGATTGGGAAAAAGAGAAAGTTTTGCTTCAGCAGATTTCTGATCTTTATGAACAGCACAAGGCTGAGAAAGATCCTGCGAAGAAAAAAGAGTTGTACAAGAAAATAGACGAAGTTTCTCAGGAAGCTTCTAAATATGCTATTGCTAATGAATATGACAAGGCAATTTCATCATTAGGAGCAACAGGAACTAATGCGCATACTTGGCTGGATGAAACGGTTTATAAAAATAACATTCCTGCCAATGAACTTGAAAAATGGCTGAAAGTAGAGAAGGAGCGTTTTTCAGAGTTGGTTTTACGTTTATTCCATACGGAATTGGAAGCTGTTTATGAGGAATACAACAGAGCTCAGGACAATGACGGACGTCTTGTAAATTATGCCTTAATGGAAGCTCTTTTCCCGAAACATCCAAACGGACAGCAGACAACTATCGGAACTTCAGAACACTTGAAGAATCCTTCTATGGTGGCAATTCATAAGTATTTTGATACGTATTATGTGCCTAATAATATGGCTGTTGTTTTGGTGGGAGATCTGGATTATGATAAGACCATCAAATTGGTGGATCAATATTTCGGAAGCTTCAAATACAAAGAGTTGCCAATGAAAAAAAAGGTGACGGAAGAGCCGATGACAAGTATTGTAACCAGAACGGTAAAAAGTCCTTCAACACCTAGAATGACGATCGCCTGGAGAACGGATTCTTACGGAACTCAGCAAGCCAGGTTAGCAGATATGGTGTCTGAAATTTTAAGCAACAGGGGAGATGCAGGTCTTATCGATCTTAACATCAACCAGAAGCAAAAAACTTTAGGAGCAGGAGCGTATGGATCTCCATTCAAAATGTATGGTTCTTTTGCACTGACTGTAACTCCGAAAGAAGGACAAAGCTTTGATGAGGCTAAAAAATTGTTACTGGAACAGATTGATTTGGTTAAAAAAGGACAATTCCCTGATTGGATGCTGAAAGCGATCGTGAATGACAAGAAAGTTCAGAGAATGAAGAGTTGGGAAACTGCCGATGGTTTGGCAACCAACCTTTATGATTCCTATATCAACGAGAGAACGTGGGAGCAGGAACTTGATGAGATTAATCAGTATGAAAAAATCACCAAGGAAGATATCGTAAAATTTGCGAGTGAGTTCTTCAAGGATAATTATGTGGTGGTTTATAAAGAGAAAGGAGTGAATGACAAGCTTGTTCGTGTGGAAAATCCGGGAATTACTCCGATTAAACTGAACAGAGAAGCACAATCGCCTTTCCTTAAAGATATTTTGTCTGCAAAAGTTTCTGAGATCAAACCTGAGTTTATCGATTATAAAGCGTCCATCCAAACTTCTCAGATCAAGGATAAGAAGGTAAGTTTTGTGAAAAACAAAAATAACGAGATCGCACAGGTAAGCTATATTTTCCCTTTCGGAACAGATAATGATAAGGAATTGTCTTTAGCGATTACTGTTTTGGAATATCTAGGAACGGATAAATATACACCGGAGCAATTGAAGGAGGAATTCTATAAGTTAGGTATTTCAAACAGTTTCAGAACTTCTAACGACCAGACAGTGATCACTTTAAGCGGACTTGAAAGCAATATGCAAAAAGGTGTAGAGCTTATGAATCACTGGTTGACCAATGTAAAAGCAGATAAAGCGATTTATGACAGTACCGTAAAGACTATTCTTGAATCCAGAGATGTTGCTAAAAAAGATAAGAACAGAATTATGGCTGCTCTTACGAACTATGCAAAATATGGTAAAAACTCAAGAATGACGGACGTTATTTCTAAAGAGCGTCTGCAAAGTATTGATGTAAATGAACTGATGAAAAAAGTGAAAACCATCAATCAGTATCCATACGAAGTATTCCTTTACGGACAGGAG
>JAFAAJ010000211.1 GCA_023426625.1 Bacteroidota bacterium | reverse complement strand
GATCGAAAGAGATGCTATCCTAAAAGAAGCAAGAGAAATCAAAGACAGAATTGTAGGTGAAGCTAAAGATGTAGCAAAAGCAGAAGGAGATAAAATGATCGAGGCTGCTAAGCAGACAATTCAGGCTGAGAAAAATGCAGCAATGGCAGATATCAAAACTCAAATCGGTACAATATCTGTAAATATCGCTGAGTCTATCTTGAAACAAAAATTAGATAACAGTGCAGCTCAAAACGAATTAGTTCAAAATTATTTAAACAAATCTAACCTTAACTAAGAATGCTTACATCTAAAGTAGCTAAAAGATACGCACAAGGTTTGCTTGATTTTACTAATGAATCAGGACAGACAGCTACTGTATTTTCTGAAATGAAAGATGTTGCGAAAATCATGTCTGAATCTAAGGATTTGAATAAGTTTTTCTTAACACCTTACATTGATGCTAAAAAGAAAATAGAAGTAGCAAACGAGATTTTCAAAGGTTTATCTCTATCTTCTCAGAATCTGATCAGACTGGTAATCAAGCAGGGACGTGAGAGTCAGCTTAAAAATATTGCTCAGGAATATATCAATAAAGTAGAAGATATCAATGGAGTACAGAGAGTAGTGCTTACAACGGCAACTCAACTTTCCAATGCGAACATTGAGGAAATTTTAAGATCTTCTAATCTGATAAACATGACCTCAAACTTTGATCTTAAGATAAACATCAATCCTGATATCTTAGGAGGTTATATCCTAAGAGTAGGAGATCAGCAGTTAGATGCGTCTGTAAAAACTAAACTGAATCAAGTTAAAAAAGATTTTCAATTAAATTAAGAAAAAAACAACCATACAATGGCAGAAATAAATCCGGCAGAAGTATCTGCGATCTTAAAACAGCAATTGGCCAACTTCGATACTCAATCAAACGTTGAGGAAGTAGGTACAGTTTTAACCATCGGTGATGGTATTGCTCGTGTATACGGGTTAGAAAACGTACAATACGGAGAGTTGGTGAAATTTTCTAGTGATGTAGAAGGTATTGTACTTAACCTTGAAGAAGACAACGTAGGTGTTGCTCTACTTGGTGAAAGTAAATTGGTAAAAGAAGGAGACACAGTAAGAAGAACAAACAGAATCTCTTCTATCAAAGTAGGAGAAGGGATGTTAGGAAGAGTAGTTGATACTCTTGGTAACCCTATCGATGGTAAAGGTCCTATTACTGGGGATTTATATGAAATGCCATTGGAAAGAAAAGCTCCTGGAGTTATCTATAGACAACCGGTAAACGAGCCGTTACAATCAGGTATCGTTGCGATCGACTCTATGATCCCAGTAGGAAGAGGACAAAGAGAGCTTATCATTGGTGACAGACAGACAGGTAAAACTACTGTTGCGATCGATACGATCATCAACCAAAAAGAATTTTATGATGCAGGACAACCTGTATATTGTATATATGTAGCGATCGGGCAGAAAGCTTCTACGGTAGCTCAAATCGTTAAAACTTTATCTGATAAAGGAGCTTTAGCTTATACTGTAATTGTTGCTGCTAACGCTTCAGATCCGGTTCCAATGCAGGTATACTCTGCAATGGCAGGTGCTGCTATCGGTGAGTTCTTCAGAGATACAGGTAGACCGGCGCTTATCGTTTATGATGATTTATCTAAACAAGCTGTTGCTTACCGTGAACTTTCTCTTCTATTGAGAAGACCACCGGGTCGTGAGGCTTACCCTGGAGACGTTTTCTATCTTCACTCAAGATTATTGGAAAGAGCTGCGAAAGTAATCGCTGATGATGAGATCGCTAGACAAATGAATGATTTACCAGAATCATTGAAGCCAATCGTAAAAGGTGGTGGTTCATTAACTGCACTTCCAATTATCGAAACTCAGGCAGGTGACGTTTCTGCGTATATTCCAACTAACGTAATCTCTATTACAGACGGGCAGATCTTCTTGGAGTCTGATCTAATCAACTCAGGGGTTCGTCCGGCGATCAACGTAGGGATCTCTGTATCAAGGGTAGGAGGTAACGCTCAGATCAAATCAATGAAAAAAGTTTCTGGTACATTGAAACTAGACCAGGCTCAATATAAAGAATTGGAAGCGTTCGCTAAATTCGGTTCTGACCTTGATGCTGCTACTTTAGCGGTAATCTCTAAAGGGGAAAGAAACGTGGAGATCCTTAAGCAGCCGGTAAACTCTCCACTTCCTGTGGATAGCCAGGTTGCAATGATCTACGCAGGAACAGAGAACTTATTAAGAAATGTTCCGATCAATAAAGTAAAAGAATTCCAAAAAGAATACGTAGAATTCTTAAGATCTAAGCATCCTGAAACAATGGCTGCAATCAAAGCTGGGAAAATCGATGATAGCATCACTGGTGTTCTTAAGCAGGCGGCTAATGATTTAGCTTCTAAATATAACTAAAAATTAGTTGATGGTTTTTGGTTGATAGTTGACAGAACTTTCTAAAACTAGCAACCAACAACCGACAACCAACAACTAACCCAAATATGGCAAACTTAAAAGAAATACGAGGAAGAATCAGTTCAATTTCATCTACGATGCAAATTACCAGTGCTATGAAAATGGTTTCCGCTGCGAAACTGAAGAAAGCACAGGATGCCATCGTAATGTTAAGACCTTATTCTGAAAAATTACAGGAGCTTATCCAGAATGTAAATTCTAGTTCAGATCCTGATCAGGTTTCTATTTATGCTCAAAAAAGAACGGTAAAAAGAGTTCTTTTTATTGCTATTACTTCCAACAGAGGTTTGGCTGGTGCTTTTAACTCTTCTATCGTAAAAGAGCTTAATAACCAGTTTCAGAACAATTCTCAGTACGAAGTAGAAGTTCTTACCATTGGTAAAAAGGTGTATGATGCAGTAAGAAGAAACCGTACCGTGTACGGAAATTCAAGCGCTGTTTATGATAACCTGAACTTTGATGTAGTTTCTAACGTTACTGAAGGAGTAATGAGCAGCTTCAGAGAAGGGAAGTTTGATGAAGTATATTTGATTTACAATAAATTCGTCAATGCGGCTACTCAGGAAGTGAATACAGAAAAACTTCTTCCGATTTCAATGCCTGAAAATACGGAACCTCAAGTAGAAACAGATTATATCTTTGAACCAACCAGAAGTGAGATTCTGGATAATTTGATTCCAAAATCTATCAAAACTCAGGTTTTCAAAGCTATATTGGATTCAGTGGCATCTGAGCACGGAGCGAGAATGACAGCGATGCATAAAGCTACGGACAACGCTCAGGCTTTGAAGAACGAACTAGTGATCTTCTACAACAAAGCAAGACAGGCAGCTATTACAAACGAGATCTTAGAGATCGTTTCAGGAGCAGAAGCTTTGAAAAACTAAAAAAGATATTTTAACAAAATATTATAAAGCATCGATCTCTCGGTGCTTTTTTTGTTATTTTTATTTTGTATATCTTTGTACAATAAATTTTATATAATTTTTAAATGGATTCGGACATAGTCAGGCTTTTGCTGGCCTTATTTCTTGTACTACTCAATGGCTTTTTCGTAGCCGCAGAATTTTCGATTGTTAAAGTTCGTTATTCACAGATTCAGTTAAAAGCTGCAGAAGGAAACTCTATGGCTAAACAGGCAGAACACATCATCAAACATTTGGATGAATACCTTTCTGCAACACAATTAGGAATTACATTAGCCTCACTTGCCTTAGGTTGGGTAGGGGAAAGCGCATTACACCATATTGTAGGAAATATTTTCCATTATTTTAATTTAGATTTAAGTGAGGCTTCCATTACTTCAGTATCGTTGATTATCAGCTTTGTTTTGATCACCATTATGCATATTGTTTTTGGTGAGCTAATCCCGAAGTCTATTGCGATCAGAAAATCAGAAGCGACTACAATGGCAACTGCGGTGCCTTTGAGGGTGTTTTACACCATATTTAAGCCTTTTATCTGGTTGATGAACTCCATGTCCAATACTTTCCTTAGAATTGTTAAAATCCATCCCGCTTCTGAGCAGGAGATCCATTCAACGGAGGAATTGCAGTTATTGGTGAAGCAAAGCGCAGACAGTGGAGAGATTGAGGAGGAAAACTATGAGATCATTAAAAATGCGTTTGATTTTACAGATCATTCTGCGAAACAGATCATGGTTCCACGTCAGAATATCACTTCTATCGACCTAGAAGAAGATATCAATGCCATTATCGATAAAATAATGGAAAGCGGATATTCCAGAATACCTGTTTACCTTAACTCTATTGATAATATCGTTGGGGTTTTCTACACAAAGGAAATCATAAGAGAATTTGTTAAAAGAAAAGGACAGCTAAATCATGATGACCTTAAAGAACTGATGCGTGAAGCGTTCTTTGTAGTGGGAAGTAAAAAAATATCCGATTTGTTGAAGATCTTCCAACAGAAAAAACAGCATTTAGCGATCGTAATTGATGAATTTGGGGGTACTGAAGGAATTATAACCCTAGAAGATATTCTTGAAGAATTGGTAGGTGAAATTCAGGATGAAGAGGATGATGAAGATAAAGTAGTGGATAAAATCGCTGAAAATACCTATTGGGTTCAGGCTACGCAGCCTTTAGATGAAATTAATGAGTTCTTACCGAAAAAATTACCTCTTTCGGAAGAAAGTGAATACAATTCTTTGGCAGGATTTATCCTTCATGAACTGGAAGATATTCCTGAAGAGAATCAGGAGTTCGATTTGCAGAATTATCATTTCAAGATCCTGAAAATGAATAATAAAAGTGTAGAACTCGTAGAATTGGTGTACGAAGAACCCAATAATATAAACGATCTGGCTGATAAAATAGGAGAAGTTTAAATAAAAAAAACATGTTTTACAACAGCATAAGAGATTACGAAGATCCGAAACGTAAATATGAAGAAGAAGTTCTCGTTTTGGATGATGCAGATGAAGTTTATAAATTGATCCTGCATAATGATGATGTACATACTTTCGATTATGTGATCGATTGTCTTATAGAGATCTGTAAACATACACTGGAACAGGCAGAGCAATGTACCATTTTAGTGCACTACAAAGGTAAATGTACCGTAAAAACCGGTTCACTGGATCTACTGAAACCAATGCACGAAAAACTGCTTTCAAGAGAATTAACAAGCGAAATCGTATAAAAAACTCCTGCATTTTGCAGGAGTTTTTGTGTTCAATATTTATTTGCATACAACTAAAATAGTATATTTGTATCAAACTATTTAGAACTAAAAGAATGCTTGTAATAGGAATTGCAGGAGGAACCGGATCCGGCAAAACTACGGTTGTTGAAAAAATAATCCAACAGCTTGATATTGAAGGAATGAATATCCTTTCACAGGATAATTATTATAATGATAATCAGAATCTTACACTGGCTGAAAGAGAAGCGTTGAACTACGATCATCCCAAGTCCATAGATTTTGATTTGTTGTTGAAACATGTAAAAGCACTTAAAAATAATGAATCTATTGAGCAGCCTATTTACAGTTTCGTGACCCATTCCAGAACCGGAGACCATGTTACTGTGGAACCTAAAAATGTATTGGTGGTAGAAGGGATTTTGGTCCTTACGCATAAAGAATTACTAAAAGAATTTGATCTGAAAGTATTTGTGCATGCAGATTCTGACGAAAGACTCATCAGAAGAATCAGAAGAGATACCCAGGAAAGAGGAAGAGATCTGAACGAGGTTTTACACCGTTATCAGACGACTTTAAAGCCAATGCATCAGGAATTTATCGAACCTTCTAAAAACGAAGCCGATCTCATTATTCCGAATATGAGACAAAATTCCGTAGCGATTGATTTTTTAACTACTGTGATCAAAAATTCGTTGAGAAAGCACTAAAATCAAATGGCAGAAAAAAAACTCATCAAAGACATTCAGCCAAAATCTGAAACATTTAAACTTATTCAGAAATACGTCCTGAATAAATACACGATTACCATTTGCTTGTTTCTGGTTTGGATGGTTTTCTTCGATAAAACATCGTTCCTGGTTATTCATGAGCTGAATGGCGAGATCAATAAATATGAAGAGCAGCTTCAGTATTATAAAACCGAATACGAGAAAAACGATGCGTTTTATAAAAAACTGATGAATAATAAATCTGAAAAAGAAAAATACGCAAGAGAAAATTATTTTATGAAAAAACCGAATGAAGAAATTTTCATTCTGGTCGTAGACAGTACCAATATCGCTAAGAAATAATTGATCCGTGGTAAAATTCACTACTCACAGTTAACAATTCACTTATTGACTATTGATATTACTTTTCATAACTCATAACTTATAATTCATAACTCATTTACTAATGTCAAACATAAATACGCTTCCTGACTGGGAAAATCTGGTAAAAAAGCAACTTAAAACAGAAGATATTTACACCATTCTGAAAAAAGAAAATCTGGAAGGAATTGAAGTGAAACCTTTCTATGATTCCGTTCAGAAACCTTTGGGAAATTTGCCTAAAGTAGAAGAAAATACACATCTGGTTGCCCGTTTCCACGAAAGCCTGGAAGGAGACGTTTTTGCGTTCCTTTTGGATCATAATGTTGAAAATCTGGAGCAGAAAGCTATTTTTATCAATAATAAAGATTTAGCAGAACATATTCGTCCCGAAGATGTAGACCAGTATTTTTCACTGATCGATGTTTTTGATGAAAAAGAAGGAACAATTAATGATCAGTTGGCGAAAGAATTATTAGCAAAAGATTTCAGAAGAAACATCTGCGTAGACATTTCTCTTCACCAAAATGCAGGAGCAGCTATTTATCAGCAGTTGGGAATTGCCCTGGCAAAAACTAAAGAATTGGTAGAGCAGTATGGACCGGAAATCATAGATAAACTGATCTTCAGAATAGCAATAGGAGGGAATTACTTCTTTGAAATGGCTAAACTGAGGGCATTCAAACTGGTTTTCAACCAACTTTCAAAAGAATATGGCTTAGATGAGATCCCATATATTTTTGTGGAAACCTCTTTAAGAAACAAAGCTGTTTCAGATATCGAAAACAACCTGATCCGTTCCACTTTGGAGCTTGCTTCGGCAATGATAGGCGGAGCAGATGCGGTTTTTGCCAATAATTATCTTGTTGATAAAACTACAGAAAACTCTGAAGAAATATCTTTCAAGCAACAGATTGTTTTAGCTTACGAAAGTATCATCAATGTATTTGAAGATGCATCGAACGGCAGTTATTACGTTGAAGATGTTACAAAACAACTTGCAGAGAAATCATGGGCCTTATTTGTAGAGATCGAAGAGGCAGGAGGATATTTGAAATTACTGAAAGAAGGAATCATTCAGAAAAAGATCTACGACCATGCAGTAAAAGAACAAAAGTGGGTGGAAGAAGGGAAAATAAAGCTGATCGGAGTAAATCTTTATCCGAAATTAGAAGTTAAAAGATCTGTTGAAGAATTATATAACGAAAAAGAAATAAAAGCCGTTCGTTGGGCAGAAATGTTTGAATAAGAATGAAAGAAAAACTGATTGACCTTATTGAATACACCTATCATTTCAATAAAGAGATGATACATGTAATTTCCGATCATATCGTTCAGATAGATGATAAAATAATCAGTCTGATCAATCATTCCCTTAATGCGCAACAGGTTTGGAATTCCAGAATTTTGGGAGAGCAGTCTTTTGAGGTATGGCAGATCAATCCTTTTGAGAATTTACAGGAGATCAATCGGTCTAACTATTTGAAAAGCATTCAGATAATTGAAATCAGAGATTTGGATGAAAAGATAGAATATCAGAATTCAAAAGGAACAAGATTTGAAAATACCATCTTCGAAATGCTATTTCAGGTGATCAATCATTCTACCTATCACAGAGGTCAGATCAACTCCCTGTTGAAAGCACAAGGAATTGAACCGATTCTGACCGATTATATCTTTTATAAAAGGTAATTTTCCTGTGTTGAATTCTAATATTTTAGTTCAGGAAGTTCAAAATTATATCCAAACTAACATCAGTGCGGATCTGAATACATTGTTGCTGAAAAAATCACCATTTCCTGAAGTTTCCATGCAGGAAATTGTTCAACAGATAAAAGGAAAACAGGTGGCTCGCAAAAAATTTCCGTTCCTGATGAAAGATGGGATCATTTTTCCTCCACAGCTTAGTTTAGAACAATCATCTTCTGAAAAAACAGCTGAATATAAATCGGAATTTCTAAAAGGAAAAAAATTTATAGATCTTACCAGTGGTTTTGGGATCGATGCTTATTATCTCTCCCATAATTTTAAAGAAACAACTTTGATCGAACAAAATCCTGAATTATTAGACATTGTAGAACATAATTGGGGAGTTCTAGGGAAGAAAGCAAGATTTATCAATCAAAAACTGGAGAATTTCCTAGAACAGAATAAGCAAACTTTTGATGTGGTGTATCTGGATCCTGCAAGACGGGACATCCAGAAAAATAAAGTGTTTTTACTGGAAGATCTTTCCCCAAATATTCTTGATATCCAGGAAAAACTACTTTCCATATCGGATCAGGTCGTTATAAAACTCTCTCCACTTATTGATCTGAAATATCTCGTTTCAGTATTACCCAACATATTCAGGATCGATATTATCGCTTTAAAAAATGATGTGAAAGAGGTTGTAGTATACCTCTCAAAACAAGATTTTCCCGAAATTATCTGTAACTGTGTCAATTTAGAAAGTGACGAAAGTGCTTTTACCTATACTTTTGGAGAAGAAGAAAATGCCTCTGCGGAATATTCCGAACCCGAAAAGTTTATTTATATACCTAATCATTGTGTTTTGAAAGCAGGTGTGTTTAATTTAATCTCCGAAAAATTCGGGGTGAAAAAACTACATCCCAATACACATATTTATACATCAGGTCAGGAAATAAAAGATTTTCCCGGCAGAATATTGGAAATGGAAGTAGTTGACAACAAGAAGATTAAAAAGAAAGAGCAGTTCAATATCATTTCAAAAAATTATCCGTTGAAACCTGAAGAAATCAAGAAGAAATATAACCTGAAAGATGGGGGAGAACGCTATC
>JAFAAJ010000195.1 GCA_023426625.1 Bacteroidota bacterium | reverse complement strand
CTGGATGAGCTGATAAAGCTATTCGGAAAATCGGGAGCGTATTATTATAATGTAGTTCGGGGCATTCACAATTCTGAAGTGAAACCTCACCGGATTCAAAAAAGTGTAGCCGTGGAAAGAACTTTTTTTGAAGATATTTTTGATGAACAACAGATTCAGGAAAAGTTGCAGAGCTTAAGTACTGAACTGCATCACAGACTACAGCGGAATAACATTCTCGGAAGATCTCTGACCTTAAAGATCAAATACAAGGACTTCTCTCTTTTCACCCGAAGTATGACGAAAGAAGAATATTTCACCTCCGAAGAAGAATATTTCAACATCTCAAAAAAACTCTGGGAACTTCGCCCTTTTGATAAGCCTGTCCGCTTATTGGGACTGTCGTTGTCACACCTCAACACAGAGCAGCAAAAGCAGGTCTCCGTTCAACTAAAGATCCCGTTCAAGGAATTCGAAAATCAGTAATTCGAAAAAATTCACTACATTGTATAGACCAAATCTTATAATGTATGATGAACCCGACAATGATTCAATTCTTCCACTGGTATTCGGAAGGTGATGGAAAACTTTGGAAAGAAGCTGAAAAAGAAGCAAAACATTTGGCAAAACTGGGAATCACTTCCGTATGGTTTCCTCCCGCTTACAAAGGTGCACATGGTGCCCATTCCGTTGGATATGATACGTATGACCTTTATGATCTCGGCGAATTTGATCAGAAAGGAAGTATTCCCACAAAATACGGTACAAAACATGATTATCTTAAAGCCATATCCTCACTCAAAAAAAATAACATTCAGGTTATTGTGGATATCGTTTTAGGACATAAGGGCGGTGGTGATGAACTGGAAACATTTAAAGCCGCAAAAGTAGACGAAAACAATAGGAATCAACTCATTTCCGATTATTTTGATATTCAGTCTTATACTAAATTTACTTTTCCGGGAAGAAGAAAAAAACATTCTGACTTTGAATGGAATTTCACCTGTTTCAGCGGAGTGGATTACGCTGAAGGACTGGATTCCCATATTTTCAAAATACAATCGGAATATGGAGACGGTTGGGAAGAAATGATCCATGATGAGAAGGGAAATTATGATTACCTGATGTATAATGATATTGAGCATCGAAATCCTCATGTCCGGGAAGAACTCAATAAATGGGCAAAATGGTATTTCGATCAGACCGATTTTGATGGGGTAAGACTGGATGCTTTAAAGCATATTTCTTTCGATTTTTATAAAGAATGGCTTACTTTACTTCGTTCCAATTCTAGGAAAGATATTTTTGCTGTAGGCGAATTTTGGGCTCCCGGACACCTGAGTCTTCTTCAAAAGTACATCGAGGTTACGGAAGGTTGCATGAGCCTGTTCGACAGCTGTCTGCAAAATAATTTCCATAATGCTTCGAGAGAAAAAGACGCTTATGATCTGAGAAAGATTTTCGACGGAACTTTGACACAAGCGGATCCCTTACATTCAGTTAGTCTGGTTGCCAATCACGATACTCAGCCACTACAAGATCTGGAAGCTCCGGTTGAAGGTTGGTTCAAACCTCTTGCTTATGCGTTGATCCTTTTAAGACAGGACGGTTATCCATGTGTTTTTTATCCCGATCTGTATGGTGCGCATTATATTGATAAGGACCGGGAAGGGAACGATCAGGAAATATTTATGAATAAAGTGGATGGAATTGAAGGATTACTGAAAGCCAGAAAAGAATATGCTTACGGAGCTCAACGAGACTATTTTGAGGATGCCAATTGTTTGGGATGGATCCGGGAAGGAGATGAAGAGCATGATGGCTGCGCCGTGGTATTAAGCAACAAAGATTCATATGACAAACCTATGGAAATGGGCAAAAAATATGCAGGCAGAAAGTTTCATGATCTTCTGAAAAGATTTAGAAAAAGAGTGATCATTGATGAGAACGGATGGGGAAATTTCCCGGTTCCTGCCGGTAATGTGAGTGTGTGGATTCCTGAATAATATTTTTTAAGCCCAATTGCAGGAGTCAGGGAATATTACAGTTATCAGATTCCGTTGAGCCGGCTAAAACTTTCGGAGTTCCAATATCTCCGGTCTTTCTGAATCATCGGATATCTTACCATTTCTGGCAAATTCAGCCCAAAGCGCCCTTAATTTTTTTCCGTTATCATGAATGTATTCCCAAGGAATATTTTTCAGCAATTCTGCAGTCTTCCATGCAGATTCATTTCCAAAAATCAAAGGAAGATCAATACAATGTGAGGCTCCGATATGGTTATATTTTACTTTAGAATGAATTTTAAAAAAATAAATATTCCCACCTCCTTTCACATAGTTTTCAGCGAATTGTTGAGCCGGTTTTTCATAAATGAATCTTGTTGTCCTGCGAACGATCTTATTCAGAATGGTTTGAGGAAGGTAGGTATAAATTCCTTTTTCAGCAGTTTTTACATAGAATGCCGTTTCATCATGATTCAAACCTATAAGTACATCATATTTTTTGGCATTTTCCTTCCATTGGTCAAGGCTTTCTTCCTCCCTGGATAAAGGAGGATGACCGTACTGTAAACAGAAAGGCATGGAAGCTTTCAGTCCGTACTTCATTACAGAAGGCAAATACTGTACATATTCTTCCATCATTTTCAAAACATCAGGCTCATCTTTCAAATGGTTGGTTTTTCTGAAAAGTTCTTCTGACATTTTTTGTCTTTTATGACGGAATCCCAAAGGAGCACTTTGAATAATGACTCTCTGAAATAAGTTATCAACACCTTCGGAAATCATGAGGTGCGTAATGGCATCCCCACCGGAAGATTGTCCGAAAAGAGTGATATTTTTCGAGTCTCCACCAAAACTTTCGATATTATTTTTAATCCATTTTAAAGCTTCAATAATGTCGAATAGTCCGAGATTCGCAGGTCGGTGTTTATCTCCACCGAGGAATCCGAAAAGCCCTAAACGATAAGAAACTGAAACTACAATAATGTTCTGTTCCTTCACCCATTCTGTAGGGTCGGATGTCGGAAGATCGCCACAACCTATTTCATAAGATCCGCCATGAATCCAGACAATGACAGGTAGTTTTTCATTTCCGGGATTTTCAGGACGGGTTATGGTGAGAAATTGGGGAGATTCATCTACAATGAATTTTTCAAGGTCGGTTTTTCCTATAAGTCTTTCCAAAAGCGGACTGATCACTTGCGGACAAACCGGTGTTTTATCTTCAAACAGCAGTTCTGCACCCGAATTATGTACCAGAACAGGCATTTTATACCTTTCAGATTTTGCATAACGGAGACTTTTAATCCTGATCACTCCATTTTCTTTTAAACCGATCACTCTCCCTGCGGAGGTATGAAAAATATGAGTCCCTATATGTTGCTGCGATGTCATTCCGGATAATGAATTTTACTTGAATTAACCTCTTACTTTTCCTTTTTCACATCAAAGATAATCAAGATTTTTTGGATTTAAGGTGCATTATTTTAATCAAAATGCACAAAAAAGCCACTTTTCAGTGGCTTTGATTTATTCTTTAATTAATTTCTCATAGGTTAAGGTTCCATCCTTCAACGTGATCTCGAAGTAATAACTTCCGGGTCTTAAGTCTGCGACATTAATGCTATTCCCTTCCAGCTGGACTGATCTTATTTTCCTGCCTGAAGATTCATAAATATCAACAGAACTTATTTTATCGAAATTTTTGAAGCTTACTGTTTCTTTTGCAGGATTTGGATACAGAAGAACTTTTTTGCTTTGTGCTATCGCAGCTTCATTTGTTCCTAACACTGCTGTCATTGTCAATGTAGCGTAACCTCTGTCTGAACCGTGATATCCCAATGCCTGCTGACCCAATCTTCTTGAATAAAAAACATCAATATTTCCTGCCGCATTTGGAATTGCAAAATCACCTGCTCCGCCGGAAAGACTTCTGGTAGCAACAATCGTTCTGGTACTTCCAGAAACATTATTGGTAGTTATCGTCCAGTTTTGTACAGCATCGGCACTGGGAGTAATTCCCTGCCCATTAAATGTATAATCTCTACTGGCAGATGAATTATAAATAAATCCATCCGCTCCATCTTCCATCCCTGTATCTCCAAAACCCAATCCAAGCATAGAATTGCTGTCTCCTGTTAAGGTAAGGGTCACAGTGGTAGGCGTTGTATCTAATTTAACCGTCATAGAGGCAGCAGGTAAATTCACTACCCCTGAGGAAAACTGTGCTTCGGCAGCACCTGCCGAAACTAAACCAACTATTAGTAAAACTTTTTTCATATTTAATTTTTTAAGAGGTTGATAATTTCTTTGTTGTTTGTTTGTAAAGCGTATTCGAATGGGGTCATTCCCATTGAGTCTTTTTTAGATTTATCAGCTTTATGCTGTAGTAATAGTTCTATCAGTTCTTTATTCCCGAATTTTACAGCCCAGAACAGGGGTGTAGATCCTGTAGCATCCGCGATATTGGGATCAGCATTTTTACTGAGTAAATACTGAACCAGCTCTTTATTATATTTTACAGCAAGTCCCGCCAATGCAGTTCCTTCCTGACTTTTATAATTGATATCTTTTACATGATCCATCAAAAATTTAGCCACTTCCGTATTACCTCTGTAACAGGCTAAAATGAGCGGTGAAAAGCCGTTTTCATTGGTCTGGTTGATGATATCGGCATTTTGTTTCATGAGTTCTTTCACTTCGGTAACTGTTCCGGTTCTTGCAATATCAAATATTGATTTTGCCTTTTCCTGAGCCATTATGAGTGAAGTATTCAGAAGGAAACTTATGATCAGTATTAAATTTTTCATTTTTTTACCAGTACATATTTGTATTCAACATTTACATTTTCGGCGATCTTCTTGGTGACCATTTTAGGGATCTTCACATTATAATCCGCCGGTCTTGCCACAAAGCCTCCTTCCATATAGATTTTTCCGTCTTTAGCATAAATAGTTGCCGTAGAAGTAACGACTCTGTCTACTCC
>JAFAAJ010000170.1 GCA_023426625.1 Bacteroidota bacterium | reverse complement strand
TATGCTGCTCAGAGTTATAATAATCATCCGAGTCGCACGTCAGTCCGCCAAGGAAAACTCTTTCATAGCTGTCTTCCCAACGGTTAAGCGGCAACATGATAAAGTGCCTTGAAATCGCCCAGGTATCAGGAAGAGTGGTCATGAACGAAGAATCGATCATATTCCATTTTTCTCTGTCGTTCTGACGTTTCTGAGAAATAATTTTATAAAGATTGGCACCACTTTCCCCTACGGTAAAACTTCCAAACTCAGTATAGATATTGGGTTCCTCTACTCCTTCTTCTTCACAGAATTTTTTGATCTGGGAAACGATCTCCTCAACCATGTATTGATAATCGTAATCAAAATTCAGGGATGTTTTGATCGGGAAACCTCCGCCAATATTCAATGAATCCACTTCGGGAGCAATTTTCTTCAAACGTGCATATACTCGAAGACATTTATACAATTCGTTCCAATAATATGCTGTATCCTTGATTCCGGTATTGATGAAGAAATGAAGCATCTTCAGTCTTGCATTCGGGTGTTCGGCAATTTTCTGACTGTAATATGGGATAATATCTTTATATCCAATCCCCAATCTTGAGGTATAAAATTCGAATTTAGGCTCTTCTTCGGAAGCAATTCTGATCCCAATATTAAAAGTGGAATCAATACTCTCCGTTAATTTATCCAGTTCACGATAATTATCCAAAATAGGCGTGATATTTTCAAAACCACTGTTGATCATATCAGAAATTTTCGTCAGATAATCATCCGTTTTGAAACCGTTACAGATCACTTCAATATCTTTCTCTACTTTTCCGTTATCATAAAGGGATTTTACAATATCCATATCATACGCAGAAGACGTTTCTATGGAAATATCATTTTTCAGGGCTTCTTCAAGTACAAAATTGAAGTGACTGGATTTTGTACAATAGCAGTAGGTATAATTCTTTTTATATTCGGTTTTCTCAAAAGCTTCTTTGAACCAGCTTTTCGCTTTCTGAATATTTTGAGAAATTCTTGGCAGGTAACTAATTTTTAGAGGAGTGCCAAATTTTTCAACAACATCCATCAATGGAATATCGTGAAATAACAAATTGTTCTCAGAAACATTAAATTCTTCAGTAGGAAAATATAATGTCTGGTCAATAAGTTCCGAGTATTTTATTTTCATTTTTAGACAAGTGAATTAAGAATGCAAAATTGCTAAAAAAGTTTGATTTTTTAGTTTAATTTTTTCTTAAAGTTTAACATTGTCCAATTTTTTTGAGAATAAGCCAATTCCCGCAGATATTTATTTGATTATCAAGCTTATTAAAAGGGCTAATCAGTTGTCAAAATGAGATACTTTAGCTTTGTTGGAAATTATACATTTTAGATTTTAAATTTTAGATGAATAATATTTCCTTCAATTAATGATTATTGATGAATTATTAACCGTTTTTTCCAAAGCGATTTCGCATTTCTCACAATTCCGCTACAAATAATTTCCCCCGATAAAAATCAGCAGATCCCCTTTTTCATATTCTATTGAAACTTCATCTTCAACAGCAAAATTCCGGGTTCCCAGTCTGTCCGTAACATTCAGATTTCCGTTCGTCAAAGGCCAATTCAATCCTTTTGTAGTAATGTTTTCCACGACCGGGAACGGATATAAGGAAACCATTTTATCCTTCACATTTTTGAGTATGAAATTTTTGGGAATGAAATAGTATTCCGAAAATTCATCATAGAACCTGACTTCCATTTTTTCCCGAAAGGAATAGGCAACGGTAAGATTCCCCAGAAAATGATCCTGTTCTCCTCCACTTCCCCCTAAAATATCCACGTGGTGAAATCCTTTTTCCAGAATGATTTCCAAAGCTTTATGAAAGTCTGTTTTTTCCTGATCCGGAGTATAAATGAATTTTTCTTCATAAATATTTTCATCCGCCCCGGAATGAGAATCAAAATCCCCGGAAATAAAATCCAGTTTATCCAAAGGAAAATCCAGATTTTTCAGATAATGAAATGCCCCGTCTGTACAGGCGATCAATTCATATTTGTCTAATCCGGGAAAAGATTGGGGAGGATTTCCGTTGATAAAAAGTAGAGCTTTATCTTTCATTAGGATTCCAATATTCTTCCGGCTCGTTATTGAGTTTTGAAACATATCTTGCCAACATGAAAAGATAATCGGAAAGCCTGTTCAGGTATTTGATCAGCTCCGGACGCATTTCTTCGGTTTCATTCAGGAATACCAACGAACGTTCTGCTCTTCTGCAAATGGTTCTTGCAGCGTGTAAAAAGGTTGCCGATTTACCGCCACCCGGAAGAATGAAATACTGAAGCGGTTCCAGCTTTTCCTCAAAAGCATCCATCCATTTTTCCAACTCTTCGATCTCCGCTTCAGAAATCACCAAAGGTAAACGTGATTTTCCATTCGCCAACATCAGTTTATCAACCGGTGTTGCAGCTTCTGAACCTACCGTGAACAGATCGAACTGTATTTTTTTCAATTGCTGCAATACTTCAGCATCTTCAATATGACTTTTTGCAATCCCGATGAAAGAGTTCAGTTCATCTATATTTCCGTAACTTTCTACTCTTGCGCTGGCTTTGGAAACTCTTGTTCCGCCATACAAAGCAGTCTGTCCTTTATCTCCTGTTTTTGTATAAATTTTCATAGTACTAAATTACCTTTTTAAAATTATCTTGGCAAGGGTGAAAATGCAGAATGACAAAATCGTGAATTGTGAAATCGTAAAACTGCGGAAATGCAGAATTTAATTTATTGAAAGGAGGTTTACCAATTACTTTTTACTTTTTACTTTTTACTTTTTACTTTTTTAATTAAAAAAAACTCCACTTTCAATTATTTATCTACCTCCACATATTGTAATACGGTCTGATCTTTTGGATTATAGATGATCGTGCTTTTATTCGGGAATCTTTTCAGCTTGTAATATTCTATGCTTTTATCGGTTTTAATATCTTCCAGAATATGCAGATCTAAGGTATTTTCAGGAAGAAACTTTTGTATGAAGCTTATTTTATCAATTATATTTTGTCCGTCTATTTTCCGGGCAGTTTTATCGGATCTGCTTTCGTCTGTAGTGGCTTGACCTTCGAGAAATGGGATCAAAGCTGTTTTATCTGCCTTATATTTGAAGATATATCCTTCCGCTCCGTTAGGAAATGTAAATTTCTTTCCTTTAACTTCTGTAGCAATCGGCTGACCTGGATTGGGAAACACCTCTTCAAACTGAACATCTTTAGAATTGGTAAGGGAGTTAATAGACTCATTAACGGTTTTCTTCACGGTTTCCTCCACCGCTTCCTGAGCTTTTTGTTGAACTGCTTCCGTAGTTTTCTGAACAGTCTGATCAATTTTTTCCTCTATTTTATTACACGACATTAATATAGCTGCTGCAAAAACAGACAGAATGTATTTTTTCATTTTAAGGGGTTTCAATTAAACTTATTTCTTATTTAAAACGGTAAAAACAGTATGATATTTTAAAATTAATTTTTTTTTCTTTCTTAAAAGTCCTACTGACAAACTGTTGTCATAACCTCATCTTATCTTTGTCTTAACAATAACAAATAAACCCAAAAATTATGACAACTACAGCAACAAGCACAAAACAGTTCATGACAACTGAGCAATTATTGAAACACTGGCAAGGACACAGAAACCTGACCAGAAGAGTGATTGAAATGTTCCCTGAAAAAGAATTATTTGAGTTTTCAGTAGGAGGAATGAGACCGTTTGCAAAACTTGCAGTAGAGCTCATCAGTATTGGCGGACCCGCTTTGAAAGGCATCGTAGAAAAAAATATGGAAGCTTATAATGAGGAAGGCTTTCATCCGAAAACTAAGGAAGATATTTTAAAGAAATGGGATGAAGAAACAGAAGTTATCAATCATTATTTCAACCAGATCTCTGAAGAACGTTTCCAGGAAACCTTTAATTTATTCGGGCAATATGAATTCCCGGTGTACGAAAATATTCTTTATTTCGTGGATAATGAGATCCATCACCGTGGACAGGGATATGTTTATTTAAGAGCTTTAGGAATTGAACCGCCTTTTTTTTGGGAGAGATTTTAGCACCATTAATGCCTTTGCTAAAATTAAAAGCCATGATCACACTTAACATAAGAACTAAAAGGCAAAACCATACAATTGCGAAATGTTCATAACTAATCATATTAAATTTTGCAATTAAATAAGAGAACCATTCCATTCCGGTTTCTATTATTTCAAAAACCTCAGCGATTCGTTGAGGTTTTATTTATGTTTTTCCGAAATTTTCTCCAATAAGGACTTGAGTTTTGTTTTAAGACTTTCCGGCTCCAGAATCGTCGCATAATCTGCAAAAGTGATCAGCCAACGCGGGAAACCTTCTTCGATCCAATCGGTTTCAAAGGTAAGTTCAAAAGCATCTTCCCTTTCAACTTCTTCGATTAAACCGTAATATCTTTTAGAGTTCACCAAATGACCCATAATCTTTTTTTCAACCAGAAGCTTTACTCTTGTACTTCCGTTCGAATGTTTTCTGTAATCATTGATCTGACCATATTCCTGTAAAAATGGATTTTTAGTTTTTGAAATTCCAAGAATCCTGTCCACTCTGAATTGCCTGAAATCTTTTCTAAGCGTACAATATGCCATAATGTACCAATAATTGAACTCAAAGAAAACACCTACTGCTTCAATAATTCTGTGAGTTATCCGTGAATCGACAGTTTTATATTCTATTTCCAGCTGAGTTTTTTCGGCAATACTTTCCAGTATGGTTGGAATGACATTTTTAATAGAATCCTCCGTTTTAGGACGATAACTGAATATATCGATCTGCTTTTCAATATATTCGATCAGGTTTCTGTCGGAATACCTCAAAACGGAACGTACTTTTTCCATAGCCGTCTGATAATGGCTTCCCAAACTCTGATGAGAAAATCTCTGCATAAGCTTTTCAGCCGTAATGAAACTCAACACTTCCTCTTTGGTAAACATTACAGGTGGAAGTTTGTACCCATCCATCAAAGAATATCCGCTTCCCGCCTCTCCTACGATTGGAATTCCAGCGTTTTCCAGTGTTTTCACATCCCGATAGATCGTTCGGATACTTACATCGAATTTTTCCGCCAAATCCTGAGCCCGAACCAATGGCTTGGACTGAAGCTGGGTGAGAATTGCAGTTACCC
Source organism: Bacteroidota bacterium (assembly GCA_023426625.1). Lineage (GTDB taxonomy): Bacteria > Bacteroidota > Bacteroidia > Flavobacteriales > Weeksellaceae > Chryseobacterium. The sequence goes on along the minus strand of JAFAAJ010000170.1, from coordinate 147 downwards.
GATCCAATTTTTTTAGGTAATGATCGTTCATGGGATTATCCTTGACCTATATCAGGTTCCTATCGAGGTTTAAACAAATGGATATAAAGCTTTTAAGCCATATAATACACAAAAATAAAGAAAAGAAGGAAAGTCAGTACCATACCC
>JAFAAJ010000135.1 GCA_023426625.1 Bacteroidota bacterium | reverse complement strand
GCATCCAGCGTTACTCTTCCCTCTCTATCGGGACGACCGCCATAACCTACACTTCTTTCGTTGGGATCAAGCTCAACCAAACGTACTCCTTTTTCCACCGCATCCAATGCTCTTCCTTTGTTTCCTAAAATAGTCCACGCTTCTTCATTGGCTTTCAAACCAAAATTCCAAGTAGAAAGAACGATAGGTTTATTAACCACTTTATTTTCTTCCGGCAATTCTTTACCGATTAAATCAAGCGGACTTAATAATAATGCTGAAGATGCCAATGCTGTATTTTTGAGAAATTTTCTTCTTGAAGACATTTTTGTAAAGTTTGGGTTTAATGTTGGTTTAAAGATAAGTATATAAAAGTTCTGTGGTTCAGCTTTGAACTACAGTGCCCCGATCTCGTCTACAAAAAGCCAGGCTTTTGAATCTGCACCGGGATTTCCTGCGAGAATAATTCCTGCGTTCTCTATTCTGATTTTTATATATCTTGAATTTTGATTTCCTACGTTGAGTTTAACTTTTCCTTTTGCATTCAGAATTTCTTCCTTTCTTATTTCTTTGATCTTTCTGAAGCTTTTATTATCATCAGAAATGAAGATCTGCGCTGATTTTGCGAAATGTATCCAGCTTCCTTTATTATCCAAAGTATTAAAAGAAACCTCTGAAAATCGTGTATTTTCACCCAAATCTATAGTCGCCACAACATCTTTACCCTGAAAGCCCAACCAGGTTTTCCCCAACTGTCTCGGATTCCCAATAATTCCGTCCACCAAAGTAAAAGCGCCTCCAAAAGAGTAATTTTCATTAGGCTGATGCTCTAACGTAATGCTTTTTCCGGTCGTTTTTGAAACTTTAAATTCCTGAACAGAAACGGCACTTTTTAATTGTCCATTTTCAAAATAAGCAGACTTGATTGCAGATAATCCGGATACGGGAATTGGCTTTTGATAAGCAGGAGAATTAAACGTAGGCTCCGATCCGTCCAAAGTATATCGTATTCCGGTTGGGTTTTGCGAGATTGATAGTTCGTAAGCGACTCCATGGGTATGCGGAATTACTTTCCCGGAAATGTTGTATATACTTTTAGCATAATTGATGTTCATTTGATCCAAAATGTTAAAATGTTGAACCACTCTGTTCTCAAATTCTTTGTAATTTTTCGGGTCTGAAGTTCCCCAAGCCACTTCCGAAAGCGCCATCAGTCTAGGAAAAATCATATACTGAACATGTTTGAAATCTTCAATATATTCTGTCCATAAATTCGCCTGAACACCCAGAATGTATTTCGCCTGTTTTTCATTGAGTTCTGAAGGAACAGGATCATAGGAATAAACTTTATCTAAAGGAGTAAATCCACCAAAAGCATTCGGTTCTGACTGTGGATCTCCCTGATAATGATCGAAATAACAATAAGATCCGGGAGTCATTACAGCAAAATGACCGGATCTTGCTGCTTCGATACCGCCTTTTATTCCTGTCCAACTCATGACAGCCGCATTGGGAGCCAATCCGCCTTCTAAAATTTCATCCCAACCTATAATTTTCCTGCCTTTTTTATTGACATATTTTTCAATTCGCTGGATAAAATAACTTTGTAAGCCATGTTCATCCTTTAAATTGTTTTTTCTGATCAGTTCCTGACAATGAGCACATTCCTTCCATCTTGTTTTCGGGCACTCATCTCCTCCGATATGAATATATTGCGAAGGAAAAAGCTGAATCACTTCATCCAAAACATTTTCCAGAAAGGTAAAAGTTTCTTCTTTGGGACAGAACACATCATCGAAGACACCCCATTTTGTGGCAGGTTCAAAAGGTCCTTCTGTACAGGCAAGTTCCGGATAAGCGGATAAAGCAGCCAAGGCATGTCCCGGCATTTCTATCTCCGGAACTACAGTGATATGTTTATCCTGCGCATATTTAACAACATCTTTAATCTGTTCCTGGGTGTAAAAGAATGGTCCATAAGGTTTTCCATCAAAAGTATTGTCTACATAAGCTCCGATCATCGATTCTTTTCTTTTTGAACCGACCTGGGTAAGTTTTGGATATTTTTTGATCTCGATTCTCCATGCCTGATCATCCGTTAAATGCCAATGAAAGGTGTTCAACTTATACATCGACAGATAATCGATATACTGCTTCACTTCATCTACACTGAAAAAATGACGACATACATCCAAATGCATTCCTCTCCATGCCAATTTAGGCTGATCTTCAATTGTCATCGCAGGAATTCTTTTATCTGTTTTGTGCTCCTCAAACAATTGGATCAACGTCTGAAGCGCCAGAAAATATCCCTGATTTGTATAGGATTTTACATGAATTTTTTTCGGAGAGATTTCTAAGGAATAATATTCTTTTTTCTGTTGATCATCTTTTGGCAAACCCGGAATAATAGAATACGTTAAATGAATCCCATTTTTCTGAGTATATTGGAATTTCAATATGGAACTTAAACGATTTTTAAAATAATCTGTTTCTGTTTTCGGAAGATCTCTACTCAATACCAATGTTTCGGGGATGGTAAATTCTCCTTTTCCCATTTCAATTTTCTGAGGCTTGGGAATCAATTGGTTTTGTGAATATGATTGTACACTGAGGAAGATTAGAAAAAGTAATGCTAAGAAATTTTTCATCGGAAAGATTCAAATAATATGTATTAAAAAAACCGAAACAGGGATCACTATTTCGGTTTGTATTTTCTGTTAGATAACCATTTCCGGAATTTCTCCTTCAATGATGAGGTCGGCTTCCGTTGCTTTGATAATGTCTTCCACTGAAACTCCCGGTGCTCTTTCCACGAGCTTGAAGCCGGCAGGCGTAACGTCCAAAACGGCTAATTCCGTCACAACTCTTTTTACACAGTTCACTCCGGTTAAAGGAAGTGTACATTTTTTCAGGATTTTACTTTCTCCTGCTTTGTTTACGTGCATCATGGCAACGATGATATTCTCGGCAGAAGCTACCAAGTCCATAGCGCCACCCATTCCTTTCACCATTTTCCCCGGAATTTTCCAGTTGGCGATGTCTCCGTTTTCAGACACTTCCATAGCTCCAAGAATCGTAAGATCTACTTTTTTGCTACGGATCATCCCAAAACTGAAGGCGGAATCAAAGAAAGATCCTCCAGGTAAGATAGTAATGGTTTGTTTTCCGGCGTTGATGATGTCTGCATCTTCTTCTCCTTCGTAAGGGAAAGGTCCCATTCCCAACACTCCGTTCTCACTCTGGAATTCTACGGAAAGGTTTTCAGGAACATAATTGGCTACCAAGGTAGGAATCCCGATTCCTAAGTTAACGTAGTATCCATCTTTAACTTCTTTGGAAATACGTTTTGCTATATCTTCTTTACTTAGCATAATTTTTTAAATATGATAATGTGATAATAAGTAATGTGATAATTAGAGAGATGTTTATCACATTTCAAATCAATTAGTTTCTTTTTCTTACTGTTCTTTGTTCTATTCTTTTCTCAAATTTATCTCCCTGGAAAATTCTCTGAACCATAATTCCCGGAATATGAATCTCATTCGGATCCAATTGTCCAGGTTCTACCAATTCTTCCACTTCAGCAATGGTGATCTTTCCGGCTCCTGCCATTGGGAAATTAAAATTTCTCGCCGAACCTTTAAAGATCAGATTTCCCGCATGATCACCTTTCCATGCCTTTACAATAGAAAAGTCTGCTTTGTAAGCATATTCCAAAATATGTGGTTTGCCGTCAAATTCTTTTACTTCCTTACCTTCCGCCACTTCTGTTCCGAATCCTGCAGGGGTATAAAATGCCGGAATTCCAGCTTGTGCTGCTCTGCATTTTTCTGCCAAAGTTCCCTGTGGAGTAAGTTCTACTTCCAATTCTCCTGAAAGCATTTGTCTTTCAAACTCGGCATTTTCTCCTACGTAAGAAGAGATCATTTTTTTGATTTGTCTTTTGTGAAGAAGCAATCCCAATCCGAAATCATCAACTCCTGCATTATTTGAAATACAGGTTAAATCCGTTACATTACTCTCTACCAAAGCATTAATGGAGTTTTCAGGGATACCGCAAAGACCAAATCCACCCAACATCAGTGTCATTCCATCTTTAATTCCTTCGATGGCTTCCTTAGCATTTTTTACTCTTTTATCTATCATGAAATATTAGATTTTTCTATTGGCTAAATTTAATCATTTTTCTCATATCTGCGACACATGGTTTTATTTGAGTGAATAGATCCTACAGTCACAGTTCAACATCTGCAATTTTGATCAAACAAAAACAAAAATCTATTGTTTTATTATTAAATAATTACTATTTTTGCAACCTGTTATTCAACCTCTGACGAGAACCGTGTAAGTTGCTTAGCTTTAACATTTTATTTTATTAATAATGGATTTATTAAAGTACGTACAAGACAAGTACATTGCGAAAAAAGAATTCCCTGAATTCAAAGCAGGTGATACAATTACTGTGTATTACGAAATTAAAGAAGGACAAAAAACAAGAACTCAGTTCTTCAAAGGAACAGTTATCCAATTAAGAGGTACTGGTTCTACAAAAACTTTCACCATCAGAAAAATGTCTGGTGATGTAGGTGTAGAAAGAGTTTTCCCTATCAACATGCCTGCTCTTCAAAAAATTGAAGTTGACAGAAGAGGTAAAGTTAGAAGATCTAGAATTTATTACTTCAGAGACCTTAGAGGTAAAAAAGCTAGAATCAAAGATGCTGCTTACAAAAAGTAGAAATTCAGACAACAATAAATACGAAAAGAGGCTATCTACATCAGACAGCCTCTTTTTTATTTTCATTTATTTTACTTTAATAAACTTATACAGGTTTTCAAAAAACACCGGATAAGCCTCTATATGAGGAAGATGTCCCACGTTTTCTATTTCAACCAATATAGAACCTTTGATCTCCCGTTGCGTTTTCTTTCCCAATTCCTGATATTGTCCCATTGCAGATTGAATTTCTTTAGGTGCCCTGTCTTTTCCAATTGCAGTTCGGTCTCTTGTTCCGATAATGAGTATGGTAGGCGTTTTTATTTTATTGAATTCATAAACTACAGGCTGATTAAAGATCATATCGCTCGTCAAAGCTGCATTCCAGGCTATCTGAGGATAATCTTCACTTAAAGTCCATCCTGCTAAAAGATTCAGCCATTTGTCATACTCCGGCTTCCATTGGTTGTCATAATAAAATTTCAGCTGGTAATTTTTGTAAGATTCATAGGTGTTTTTTAATTCTGATTGAAAAGCTTCATCCACGGTTTGATATTTTGCCAATGTTTTATAGTCTTCCAGACCTATTGGATTTTCAAGGATCAGTTTTTCAACGGTTTCAGAATACATTAAAGTAAAACGCGTAGCCAACATTCCTCCCATCGAATGCCCTAAAACTATTGTCTGATTAATCCTGAGATCATCCAATAACATTTTTGTATTGGAAGCCAACTGAGCAAAGGAAAACTGGTAATCCTGAGGTTTCGAAGATTTTCCAAATCCTATCTGATCCGGAATAATGACTCTAAATCCTTTTTCTGAAAGGTCTTTAGCGGTTTGTTCCCAATAGGCTCCGTTAAAGTTTTTTCCATGAAGAAGCATGATTGTTTTTCCGTTCGGAGTTTTAGGCTTTACATCCATATAAGCCATTTTCAGGTCATTTTTTTGTGATTTCAAATTGATAAAATGAACTTCAAACGGATAGTCATAGTTCGTAAGCATTGCATCTAAAGGCTTTATTTGTGAAAATAATAAACCTGACATCAGAAGCATAATCATTGCATAATATCTCATAACGCTCTTATTTTGGATAAAATTAAAAAAAACGGTTTTAAAGAAGTACTCTTTTAACGCAGAGAATATATTTTTTCAATCTGAAATGAGGAAAGTTTTTAATTAATTAAAATTGATTTTTATGAGACTGACTTTACAGCAGCTGCGTTCCTTATCAAATTAAAAATCACCCCAGATAATTCTGAGGTGATCTTTATAATTATTATTTTAAAATCTTATTTTTTAATAATGACTTTTGATGTGGCATCAAAACCAAGACCTTTCACTTTTACCAGGTAAGTTCCGTTTTGTAGCTTATCCGTAGAAATTGCTTTTTTAGAATCCGGTGAAATTTTATCTTCGGAAGCAACCAACCTACCTGATATATCATAAATTTCAACATTTACTTTCCCGATCGTATTGTTAGGGAAATTAATAAAGAATTCATTTCTTGCAGGGTTTGGATAGATAGAAATATTGTTTTTTACGATTTTAATTTCATCTGTTGCCAATACACAATCCGCAGGAACGGTAAAGTCCTCTGTCTGATCATTAATATTTGTTTTGCTTCCGGCGGATGCATTCACTCCTAATCCTCTTTTCGCAAAGGTTCTCCAGATCATACATTTATCTGAACCTCCTGTTGCAGCAAGATCCGCAGCAAGAATGGCATCTCTTCCGTCAATAAATGTAGGATTACAGCTTTGCAGTTTCAACCCATTAGTAACTACCTGTAAAACTCTTGAACTTCCATTGGTTGTATTAGCGGTTACATCTGCGGAATAACCATATTTGTTTACATACTGCCAATGAAGATCCCACAACATACTTGCCCATAAGAACCCTATGGAATGTACATCCGGAACGATAGCTACCCCGTTATTATATTCCAGTCCGTTTGTATCTCCATAGGTAAATCCATTGATGCTGAAATCCGGAGAGTATCTCGCAGGTCTGATTCCGCCTCCGGTTGTGGATTGTCCCTGTGCATAAGTTCCTACTCCTCTAGGTACTGAAGCATTGTCACCCGGTTTATTGGTTAACATTAATGCAAAGAAATCCGACCATCCTTCTCCCATTTGCTCTTTATCTGCCCCTGAACTTAAGCATCCTGAACCGGTTCCCGTCATTCTGTTGGAAATACCATGTCCATACTCATGGATCACAATACCATTATCGAAACTTCCGTCCGGAGTCATATTCAGTGCAGGATCATTTTGCAATGTAACGTTTACTGTTGCATTTGCAGCAAGCTGATTTTTAATATATGTTCCTTCTGAATTTAAGATCAATACAGATGGTATTGTAATAGTAGCGTCTGTTCCTGACATGGTCGGGAAGTTGGTAGCAGATGCCTGATTATATACTATGGCTCCAATTGCACCGGCGTTCTGAGCGTTTTTAACTTTTACAGCAAATGTACAAGTGCTTGGACCTCCTCTTTCAATCAAACCTATATTTCCTGCCAGTGAACCTGCCGGTAAAGCTGTACAGGCATTCAGTACCGGTGACAATTTCACATCACCGGTAACTCCTGTAGGTGTTAAAGCAGGACCAAATTCTGCTGTCGCTACACTAGGTTTACGTGATACAGCTGTTCCCGGTGAATTGTATATAAATAATCTGTTAACATCAGACCATAAGTACATTTGCATTCTAGGCTTACTTCCGTCTGACGGTGAAGCAAAGTTGGCATTATTTAAGCCGCCTCCGTCCTGGGATTCTGCAAGCACATAATCATTACCAAGGCCGCCTAATCCAAAATTGTTCTGTTGAAAGTTTTTTGCTGATGATGTAAATCCGAATGTATAGAAAATATCATGGATCCTGTTATTTAAGTAAAAAAGATTGGTAATGGAAGAGTCCAGATTGTTGATCGCAGGACCATAAAGACTAAACGGAAAATTGAAATTTCGTGTTGCGCCTCCATCCGGAGAATATCCCGGTGTATTTACTGCTCCCATATCTTCATACGCATACACATTATTACCTCTTGTATAGGTATAATGGTTTATTCCGTCATAATGCCATCCTTCCGGTGATGCGGCAAGTATCCACGGATTGTTGATAACTGATCTTGAACCAAATGTTGGCGCCTCAATTGGCAGCGGAAAAACATTATATGATGCGTTATCCGGCACTAAAAATGCAAAATTTTGCTTAGAATTATTGATGGGACCGATAAAATTCTGATGATGATAAGAATGATCATACGTATAAGCATCCGAATGGAAACTACATGATAAATTGATATCTTCTTTGCTGATGATCTCTCCGTTCTCTGCATCGATCAGAATATTCCAATAACTAGGAGATTTTGCTTCCGGCAGTGAAAACTGATAAGCAAATTTTAAAACTCCTTCATCTTCTACATAAGTTAATCTTTGCTTGGCTACAGGTTCATTCCCTTCCTCTGCATCAAAAAAACCAAGAATAGGATAAGACTGGATCTCCTGTTTTCCGAGATTTTCTGCAATCTTCTGCAGTGCAGCATTCTTACTTATGGCAATATTACCTGAAGTAGCTGCAGTATAGTCTTTTATAAAATTATCCGTATAATAAATAATTTTGTTATCACGGATCAGCACTGTTCCAACAGCATTATATATAGGGTATCCATTATAGGTTTGCTGAAACTTTACTACATCTCCACTTAATGATTGTGAAGGATCCACATTATCAATAATGAAATGAATAAGGTCTGATTTCTTGTATTCCCTAATTTTATTTTGGGAAATATAATCTTTGATAAGGGTTTCGTTATTTTGTGAATATAAACCCGCAGGAAGTATTGCAAAGGCTGCAAACAGAACAGGAAGGACCAATTTTCTCATATAAACTAATAAAGGCGCAAATCTACAAATAATTCACAATAAAAAAATATTATTTATAATTTTAATATAAAAAATTAACAATTTAATTAATACTTTTTTATCAAAACAGCAATTCGCATATCGACAAACACAGAAGTTGCCGTAGATTTCATTAGTGATCCCTTTATACTTATTATTCTTCGCTAGGCTAATTTTTCAAAATAAGGCACAAAAAAAGCCGCTCTAAAGAGCGGCTCAATATTCATAATGGTTAAAGATTATTTACCTTCTTCCATTTTTCTTTTCAATTCTGCTAATGCATCGATATCTCCAAGAGTTGATCTTTCTTCGTTAGAAGAAGATGCAATGTTCTTATTAGATTCTTTTACATTTTTCTTCTCTTCGTCTCTGAAGATTCCTGTGTGAGAAACTACAACTCTCTTGAATTCTTTATTGAATTCGATTACTTTGAACTGAGCTTCTTCACCTTTTTTGATTTTAGATCCATCTTCTTTCTCTAATAATCTTGAAGGGCAGAATGCTTCTACTTCAGCATCTTCGAATTGTACAGAAGCTCCTTTATCGTGAACTTCTACTGCTTTACCAGCATGGATAGTTCCTTCAGCATATTTAGTTTCGAATGCATCCCAAGGATTGTCAGTCAATTGCTTGTGACCTAGAGATAATCTTCTAGCCTGGATGTCTAATTCAAGAACTACAACATCTAATTTATCACCTACTGCACAGAACTCAGATGGGTGCTTGATTTTCTTAGTCCAAGAAAGATCAGAGATGTAGATCAATCCGTCGATACCTTCTTCTAACTCTACGAATACACCAAAGTTAGTAAAGTTTCTTACAGTTCCTACATGCTTAGATCCTACAGGATACTTAGCTTCGATGTTTTCCCATGGATCCTTAGACAATTGCTTGATACCAAGAGAAATTTTTCTTTCTTCTCTATCTAAAGTTAATACTTCAGCTTCTACTTCATCACCTACTTTTACGAAGTCACCAGCAGATCTTAAGTGAGTAGACCAAGACATTTCAGAAACGTGGATTAATCCTTCTACACCTGGAGCGATTTCTACGAATGCACCATAGTCAGCAAGAACTACTACTTTTCCTTTTACTTTGTCACCTACTTTCAAGTCAGCAGAAAGAGCATCCCAAGGATGAGCTTCTAATTGCTTCATACCTAATTGGATTCTTGTTTTCTCATCATCGAAATCAAGGATTACAACTTTTACAGTTTGTCCGTCCTCAAGGATTTCAGATGGGTGGTTCACTCTAGACCAAGAAAGGTCTGTAATGTGGATCAATCCGTCTACACCACCTAAGTCGATGAACACACCGTAAGAAGTGATATTCTTAACAGTACCTTCAAGAACTTGTCCTTTTTCTAATTGAGAAATGATTTCTTTTTTCTGACCTTCGATATCTGCTTCGATCAATGCTTTGTGAGATACTACTACGTTTTTGAACTCAGGGTTGATTTTCACAACTTTGAACTCCTTAGTTTTACCTACGAACTGATCGTAATCTTTAATTGGCTTAACGTCAATTTGCGAACCAGGTAAGAATGCTTCGATTCCGTGTACGTCAACGATCATACCTCCTTTAGTTCTTGATTTCACAAAACCGTTTACGATTTCTCCAGTTTCGTGAAGCTCATTTACTTTATCCCAAGCTTTTAATGTTCTGGCTTTTTTGTGAGATAATTGTAACTGACCAGTTTTGTCTTCTCTTTTGTCAACCATTACCTCTACTTCATCACCTACTTTAAGACCTTGGTTGTAACGGAATTCGTTAAGAGAAATAACACCCTCTGATTTGAAGTTGATGTCTACGATAGCTTCTTTATCTGTTAATCTTACAACTTTTCCAACTAAAACGTCGTTATCGTCCAGGTTGTTTAAAGATCCGTTGTAGATTTCTTCTAAATCGCTTTTTTCTTTTCTCGCGTCTGCATCAAGACCTGATTCGAATGAATCCCAATCAAATTGTTCTGGTGCTACGTTTTGGTTCAAAAGAACCTCTGCTTTGTCTGTCGTTTCTGACATAATAAAATAATTTGTATTCCTTCT
>JAFAAJ010000122.1 GCA_023426625.1 Bacteroidota bacterium | reverse complement strand
TTGCCATTCCTTTCTGGAATTTAAAATGGGCATATCCTGTAAACATGATAAAAACAGCCAACGCGAGATTTCCGGAGAACAGTAAATTCCAGTTTCCCTGAAATCCCTTTGTTGCTATCAATGCAAGAACAAATGTTCCAAAGAGAACGATCAGTAACTTCATGAGTTTTCAGCTAATTTTTTCACTAACTCCAATCCCTGGGTAAAACCTGAGTTCATGTGTTCTTCCCAAGCTTTATCGGTCTGTACTTCTACATGAAGTTTAGTTTTTCCTCCTAAATCTATCAAAAAGTATTTCTCGTAGCAGCCACTCCATTCCATGACTTCTTTACTTTGGGTATCTTCATTTCCGTCACGGTCTACCATTCCCAAATGTTTAAAAACGATCTGGTTAGGTTCATCCAGGCTGTCTATGGTTGAAACCATGCCTTCTCCATCTGCGTTCAGGAAGTACGTTTTTCCTCCTACTTTCCAGTCAGATTTCATTTTTGAAGTGGAACCGGGGCTGAAAAACTGTGTCCATTCACTATATGTTTCCGGTCCCCAAAGGATATCCCATACTTTTTGCAGCGGGGCATTAATTTCTGTTTCGTAAGATAGTGTTTCCATGATATTTATTTTGCGGTAGGTTTTATAATTGATTTTCTGATAAATTTTTAATGATTCCCAATGCTTTAGGGAATTTTTCCTCAAAAAAGCTTTTGAATTCGGAAGGAGTCTGGATTACGCTTTTCAGAGTAGTTCCGGTTTCTGTTTCTTCCAGAATGTAGGATTCCGTGGCTTCTCCCCAATCCTGAGGTGCTTCGATTCCATCATAGATTTCACCGAGATGAAGGAATTTCATTTCCTGGTTAGGAATATTTTTCTCTACCCTACTGTACATTCCGTTGTTCTTAGGATCGAAAAACTTTACAATACTTCCTTCTTCAAGGGTTCCTTCATAGAATGATCCTTCTGTAAAAGCAGTGGTCCATTGCCTGTAACTTATATCATTCCACAGTATGCTCCAGACTTTTTCAGGTGTTGCTCCTATTTTAACTTCAAAAGATAATGTCTCCATTTTTATTAATTATTGATTATAAAGTTAGGTTTAAAACGATTAAAGTTAAAAATGTTATCCTCCTACAAAGTCTCCGCCATTGATATGGATGACTTCTCCGGTGATGTAATTGGCATCCTCGGAAGCAAGGAAAACAAATGCAGGTGCTACTTCAGAAGGTTGTCCAGCCCTTTTTAGCGGTGTATCTTTTCCAAAGGTTGAAAGATCATCAAATGTTTCCTTCACAAGCGGCGTCCATATCGGTCCGGGTGCAATTCCGTTCACCAAAATCTTTTTCTCAGCAAGGCTGGTTGATAAGGATCTGATGAAAGACAAAATAGCTCCTTTTGTTGCTGCATAATCAATGAGATGATCGCTTCCCCGATATGCTGTAACTGATGTCGTGCAGATGACCCTTCCTCCTTCTTCTATGATCGATAAGAATGCTCTTGTAAAAGCAATCATCGAAATAATATTGGTATTGAAGGTTTCTTCTATCTGCTCATCGGAGATCTTTTCCAGGGTATCTTTCGAAGTGTGGATTCCTGCATTATTGATGAGAATATCCAGATTTTCCCACTTTTTCTTGATGGTGTTCAGGCATTTTGTCCTGAATGTTTTTTTTGTGAGATCTCCCTTCAACAGGATACATTCCTGTCCTTCTTTTTCCACCAGTTTTTGAGTTTCTTTTGCATCATCATCACTTTCTTTGTAAATGATGGCAACATCGGCTCCCTCTCTCGCAAAATGTACCGCAACAGCCTGTCCTATTCCACTGTCACCTCCTGTTATGACTGCTTTTTTTCTAGCTAATTTTCTGCTTCCCAGATAATTTTCCCGGATGATCTCCGGAAACTGACCTTCTTTAGGTACTTTTGATTTAGATTCTGACTTGTTCTGTGTTTTCATAAGCAAATCTTTTCTAAATCACATCAAACAGCAAGCCGAAACAGCTTTAAGAGTTATAAGCTTCTTCTAAATCCCTGATAATGATTTTCTGCATTTTCATCATAGCCTGCACTACTTTTTGTGCTTTTTCCTGATCAGAATCATTCATCAGCTGGATCAGTCTTTTGGGAACAATCTGCCAACTGAAACCATATTTGTCTTTCAGCCAACCGCACATACTTTCTCTTCCTCCTCCTGAAATCAGAGTATTCCAAAAGTGATCTGTCTGCTGCTGATCATCTGTCATTACAACCATAGAAATCCCTTCATTGAAATCAAACTGATGGTCATAAGAGTTATCCATACAGAACAAGCTGTAATTATCGATCACAAAATGGGCATGCTGAACGTTTTCCGGCACTTCACCCGGTTCACCGCCATCTTTATATTTCAAAACGTTTCCAATGCTTGAATTGGGAAATGTCTGAGTATAGAATTCCATAGCTTCCATGGCTTTTCCATTATTCTGATGAATGAACATCAGTGTAGGAACAATTTTCTGATCGCTTGCTTTCTCTCCCAAATACAGTTGCCACGTCACTCCAAACCGATCACGAACCCAACCGTATTTTTTATTCCAGGGATAAGAATCCAAAGGCATTAAAGCCATTCCTCCTTCCATTAACTGGTCCCAGTATTTTTGAACCTCATCTTCAGTATCACAAATCACCATAAAAGAAACAGAGGCATTTTTCTGAAAATGCGGACCTCCGTTCAGGAGCATTAATTTCTGTCCAAACAAATCAATATTCAAAACAACGGGTGTATCTGCAGTAATTTGTCCGTTGAACACTTTACAATAAAAATCTGCTGACTGTTTTGCGTCTCCGTCATACCAGAGACACGGGAAAATATCGTTATTCATAATTATTTATAATTGCACAATTGATTATTCTAAATTCTTAATTCCAATTTAATTAGAATTTATACTTAAATTTTCATCTTTAAAGAAAACCTGATACTCAGCCATGTGTTTTTTCAATCTCTCCATGGTGTTTTTGCCAAAACCATGAAGATTCATGATCTCTTCTTCCGAATATCCGGAAAGTTTTTCCAATGTATCTATTTTCTCTTTTTCCAATGCTCTTCTTGCAGGCATTGCGATAATACCTTTAAGAAAGTCTCCTTTTACCGAATGGTCGTCTGTACAGACAGGACCTAAACATCTTGCCATTATCACCAGATTGAGCATGGTCTTAGAAAGTTTTAGTGGTTTTCTACATATTTATGGAAATTATTGAGGATCGAATACCATCCGTCTCGCTGCATTTCCACAGAATTTTGTTTTTCAGGCTCAAATTCTATACGAACTTTGGTCGTATTTTCATCAATCTTATCAAAGTTCACTTCTACGTTTCTCCCATCTGCAATGTGATACTGTATCTTTTCGTACGGAATTACTTCATCATAGACTCCTTCAAAATCAAAACCGAAACTCCCATCTTTAGCTTCCATTCTGGTTTTAAATGTTCCACCTTCTCTCAGGTCGTTTTCGGAACTCGGACAATGCCATGATTCGTCTGCATAATTCCATTTGGTGATATGTTTCGGGGTATTATAATAATCCCAGACTTTCTGAACTGGTTCTAAAATAGTGATGTCAATTTTAATTGGATCCATATTATTTTGATTTAAGCGGGTGTAAATGGGTGATCAGAATAGAACCGACCACCCTTTTTATAATTGAGTTAAATATAAGATTATTTTGTGTATTCTTCATTATAATTCACCATCCAATGAACACCAAATTTATCTTGGAAGCTTCCGAAATAGTCTCCCCAAAACTGGTCTTCGATCGGCATTTCTATGTTACCTCCTTCCGAAAGCCCCTTGAAAAGCCTGTCTGCTTCTTCTCTGGATTCAGGGAAAATAGAAACATAATTGTTGTTTCCCACATTGAGCTTCTGTCCGAATGAAGGCACAATATCTGAGGCCATCAAAAGATCGTTCCCGATAGGAAGCGCAATGTGCATCACTCTGTTTTTTTCTTCTTCTGAAAGGTTTTCGGTTCCGGGAGCATTTCCCATTTTGTGAACATCACCAAGGAATTCACCTCCGAACACAGATTTGTAAAAATTGAAAGCTTCTTCTGCTTTCCCGTCGAAATTGAGGTATGGATTTAATTTAGCCATGATTTCTAAGTTTAAAAATTTGTTTAATTGTTTTTTTAATCGCAAAGTCCGCAAAGAATCTGAAAGCTATGATGCCTTTTAAGAGCACAAAGGCGTTTCACTTAGCAAAATTTATAAAGTCTTATAGTCAAAAACGTCGTTATTGATTTAAAAATTTTTCTACTTCTGCAACTGTAAAATTGATGAGGTTATGGTCTAAATTCCCGTTAAAATCCTTCATCATATAGGAACCATGGGTTGCAGGAAGGATCATCAACTGTGAATCGGGGATCAGTCGCCACATTTCTACGATATGTTCCGGCTTCATTACATCTTTATCCCCTGTAATCAACAAAGTCGGAGACTGGATAGAGGTCAAAATATCTTCGCTCCAGTCTTCAAAAGTCTGCATCCTTTTGCTGTCTTTATCGAAAAGATTTTCGAGCTTGGAGAAATCAGGATTAAGGTTGAGAAAATTGATTTTGAGCGGTTCAGGCATAGATTCCAGGGTTGCTTCCTGCATTCCTTCAAAAAAACCGTCCATCATTCCGCTTCTTTTGAAAAATGCTGAAGCCACGATTAGTTTTTCGACCAGTTCAGGATAAAGA
>JAFAAJ010000108.1 GCA_023426625.1 Bacteroidota bacterium | reverse complement strand
GTCTGGTCTGCTACAAACATATAAGCCGAACTTCCGTCGTTTTTCGATCTGAAAATATTAAGGATTACTTCATTGGCTTCCAAGGCTTCATTCCCGAATTTATTCCTTACTTTTTTCATCTGGTTTTCCCAGAAATCGCTGTTCACTTTTCGGTAAACAGGATGGCAATGATCCTGCGGAATGATTCTTGCCAAAGCATTGATCCATTCCCAGTTGAAAACATGTCCGGCAAGTAAAATAATGTTTTTGCCTTCTACTTTAGCTTCATGAAATAAATGCTGATTGATGTGCTGCATCCTTACCCTTGATTCCGTTTCGGAAATGCTGAAGGATTTTACGGTTTCTACAAGGTAATCGGAGAAGTTCTTATAGAATTTTTTTCTTATTTCTTTTATTTCCTCATCCGATTTTTCCGGAAAAGAATTTTTGATGTTTTGGGTGATGACTTTCTTTCTGTATCCTACAATATAATAATTCAGAAAGAATATAATGTCCGAAAAAACATATAATATTTTCAGCGGAAGTTTGGATATGAGATAAAGTATTTTAATAAGTAAATTCATAAAACAGGCAAATTTAGCAATAATAAAATTATGGTTCTATTTTTGCTGATAGTATGTGGTATTTTTTTATTTTTATGGTATGAAAAAATTGTCATTATTCATTTTTCTGACATTAAGCGGACTGGCTTTTTCTCAGAATAAAAAATCAGATCCTACAAGAAGTTCAGGAGATAAAGCGCTTTTGGTAAAACCTGACCAGGCGGAGCTTGAGGCTAAGAAGAAATCGGCAGAGGAGAAGGCGAGACTGCCCAAACCTTATGATCCTAAAGCTGATGCAGAAAAAGATATTGAAAGTCTTGTGATGAAAGCAAAGGAAGAGAACAGAAATATCATGATCCAGGCAGGTGGAAACTGGTGTATCTGGTGTCTTCGTTTTAATAATTTTGTTCAGACAACTCCTGAATTAAAGGACATTGTAGATGAAAATTATCTGTATTACCATTTGAATTATTCACCGGATAATAAAAATGAAAAGACTTTTGAAAAGTATGGTAATCCCGGTGAAAAATATGGATATCCTGTATTTATTGTTTTAAATAAGGAAGGAGAGATGATCCATGTACAGCCAAGTGACGTTCTTGAAGAAGGAAAGGGTTACAGTGTCGAGAAAGTAAAAGAGTTTTTTAATGCCTGGTTACCGGAAAGGCAATAACTTTTATACGATTATTGAAATAATATGAGAAAATAAAAACCACTTCGGATGGATGAAGTGGTTTTTTTATAATGTGAGAAATTCTCGTATTATTAAGCTTCTTCAGATTTAGCTTCCTCTTTCTTAGCAGGAGCTTCAACAGGAGCATCAGATACAACATCGAATTCGTAGTTGTACTCAACGTTTCTGTGAAGTCTAACAAGAGCAGAGAATTTACCTGTTCTTTTGATTGTATTTCCAGGAATTTTGATGTATTTTTTCTCTACAGATACACCAGCTTTTCCTAGAGCTTCAGCAAGATCAGCATTGTTGATAGATCCGAATAATTTGTCACCAGAACCTACTTTTGCAGGAATAGTGATTGTAGTTTTCTTTAATTGCTCAACTACCGCGTTAGCAGCAGCGATTAATTTAGCTTCTTCTTCTTTTCTAGCTTCTAAAGTAGCTTCTAGAGCTGCTTTGTTTTTAGGTGTAGCTAAAAGAGCGTATCCTTGAGGGATTAAGAAGTTTCTGGCATAACCCGGTTTTACGTTTACTGTATCAAACTCAAGACCTAAGTTTTCTACGTCTTTTTTTAGGATAATTTCCATTGTTGTTGTCCTTTTTTAGATGTTAGATGCTAGATATTAGAGGTTAGACTTTGAGTCTTTCGTCTGAGATCTGAAATCTAAAATCAAGTTAGAATTAATTATTTATTCAGCAACAAAAAGCCAAAAGCTAAGAACTAATGGCTAATTGCAATTTTTTATTTCAATAAGTCAGCTACGTATGGTAGTAAAGCTAAGTGTCTAGCTCTTTTGATCGCAGCAGAAACTTTTCTTTGGTATTTTAAAGAAGTTCCGGTGTATCTTCTTGGTAAGATTTTACCTTGCTCGTTAACGAACTGTAATAAGAAATCAGCATCTTTATAATCTACGTGCTTGATTCCGTATTTTTTGAATCTACAATATTTCTTTTCAGATTTTGTATTGATATCAAGTGGAGTAAGGAATTTTACTTCTGATTCTCCTCCAGCTGAGGCTTGTTTAGCCATTTCATCTATTGCCATGTCTTGTCTTTTTAATAAATTGGGTTAATAATTAAGCTTTAGCTGCTTTTACTTTAGCTCTTCTAGTTACAGCGTACTCAACAGCGTGTTTGTCAAGTTTTGTAGTAAGGTAACGGATAACTCTCTCATCACGTTTGAATGCTAATTCAAGATCAGCAACTACAGTACCTTCACCTTTAAATTCGATTAAAGTGTAGAATCCGTTCTTTTTCAATTGGATCGGATAAGCTAATTTTTTTAATCCCCAGTTTTCTTTAGCAACGATTTCGCAGTTCTTTTCTTTTAAAAGATCTTCAAATTTTTTCACTGCTTCCTCCACCTGTGCATCAGATAGAACGGGAGTTAAAATGAAAACAGTTTCGTAATTGTTCATAATGTTAAATAAATTTGTTAATTATTTCGAGGTGCAAAAGTAGAAATTATATTTTTAATATACAATAAGTAAGCGGAATATTTATCAGAAAGTCAATGGCGAATCGTCGATAATCAAATTTTAATCCGATTTCGCTAACTCCTAACTCCTAACTCCTAACTTTTAATTTCCTTTACCTCTGAGTTCATTCAGAAAATTCACTTTCAGCACATCATAAAGAGAATGTCTGCTTACTAACAGAGATGCGATGGATGAAACCATTCCGGCTAACATCAGATGAAAAATCAATGAATGCCTGTCTGTCATTTCCAACACGATAATGGCTGAAGTAAACGGAGCTCTGGTAATTCCGGTAAGAAAAGCAACCATTCCGCCTAAAATCACCACGTTCGTTTCATTAGGAGTCAGGTGAATAAATCCGGAGATCACAGAACCTATACTGGCTCCGGCGGTAAGTGCAGGAGCGAAAATTCCCCCGGCTCCTCCGGAAGTAAAGGATAGGGCAGGACCCAACATTCTTAAAATCGGAACATACCAATCTTCATGTTTATCGGATGTGAAAAGTACACGCTCCATGATCTCTTTTCCCGAACCTAAAATCTCATCATTGATGAAATAGGCAATGGAAGCAATGATCAAAGCGCTGAAAACAAGAAAGATTATATTAGCTCTTTCGGTTTTCAGTTTTCTCTTTTTCCAGTCGTTCATTTTCAACATGGTTACGGAAAGCTGACTTGCAAGGATGCCTGAGATTCCCGCTACAAGAATGATGGGAAACATTACCATTAATGAAACATCATTGGTTTTTGGATATCCAAGATATAGATACGACCCGGCCAAAGTTTGCGCGGTTAAGCCTGCAATGATGACCGCTGTGAAAAGGGCTGTTTTAAAGTAATTGATATGTGTTTTGGAAAGTTCTTCGACTGCAAATACAATTCCTCCAAGTGGAGTGTTGAATGCAGCCGCAAGACCTGCTGCAGCACCTGTCATGATCATATTTTTCTTGGAAATTTTCGGCCACCAGTCGGGAAGATATTCATTAACTTTCCTGAAGACTGAACCTGCAATCTGAATTGTGGGACCTTCTCGTCCTACAGCACCACCTCCGATCACTAAAACAACCGATGAAATGATCTTGAAGACAAGAATTTTTAAACTTAATAAGTTTCGGATTTTCTTATGTTCTTTGGGATTGGCAAGTTCTATGGCAGCCATTACCTGCGGAATTCCGC
>JAFAAJ010000069.1 GCA_023426625.1 Bacteroidota bacterium | reverse complement strand
GGAACATCTTCCACGGAAAGTTCGGTCTGATTTTTCGGAATAATAGGTCCTGCATCATAATTTTCCAAAGCCAGATCCATGAATCCCTGAAATTCACCGGGACTTAATTCATCCTGATTTACCAGGATTCCAATTTGTTTTCTCCTGTCTGTAGCAATACTTTTGATGTTTGAAACCAGATTATATTCTAAATTTTCAATAGATTTTATAAGCTGCTGATCTGCGTCTATTCCTGTTTGTTCTACTACTAAAGGAATGGAGGTTCCCCTTTTGTCATATTTTATGACCGCATACGGAAACAGCATGATCTGAGAAACTTTTCCGTCTTTGATATCCGGAAGTACGGAAGGCTGCATTCCCATCGCCATCAAGGTATCCTGAGACATTTTGGTTTTGATAGGATCTATGAATTTAAAATCAATTTTCGGATTGATCTTTCTGAATTCTTCCAGCATGAATTTGGTTTCTCCCTGAAGCTGTTTGAAGCTTGCCGGAAAGTCTCCCTCCAGATAAACATCAATGGTTAAAGGCTTTTTAACCGACTTCAATACTCTGATGGTATTATCGGAAAGTGTATATCTTTTTTCTTTTGTCAGGTCCAATCTGATTCCTGAAATAAACAGGATAACCGCCAAAGGCAACACAACAAACAGTAAAATTCCTAACGGTGATTTGAATTGTATCTTCTTCATGATTTTACTTCTTTTTATTGATAAAATGATTGGACAATGTTAAAGAAACACCGATGATTAAAACAAAATAAGCAACGTCTTTAAGATCAATAAGACCTCTTGTAAAGCCTAGGAAATGCTGATAAAAACCGATATTCTGCAAAATAAAATCTGCTCCTCCCAATAGTTTATAACTTGCCAACTGTTCGATTCCGAAATACATGATGAAGCACATGAAAACACCCAACAAATAAGCCATAATCTGATTCTGGGATAGTGACGAAGCAAGAATTCCCACTCCTGAAAAAGCCGCAATAAGGATAATTAATCCTATATAGCTTCCGAATGTCATCCCCATATCAATATTTCCTGCAGGAACACCCAATACATAAACAGTATAAAGGTAGACTAATGACGGGATGAGGCACAAAATTCCCACTACCCAAACGGAAAGAAATTTCCCGAATACAAGATCGGAAACTTTCAGGGGTTGTGAAAAAAGCCAGTTTAAAGTTCCAGTCTGTTGCTCCTCCGCAAAAGTCTTCATAGAAAGTGCCGGAATGATGAACATCAGCAACCACGGAACCAAAACAAAATAGCTTTGGAGTGAAGCTATCCCGATCTCGAAAATATTAGAATCATTCTCGAAAAAAAACAGAAACAAAGTGGTAATCAGACTGAAAGCTGCAATGATGACCCATGCGCTCCAGTTTCCGAAGTAGCTCCAAAGTTCTTTTTTAAAAATTGCAAACATGTTTTGTGTTATATGTTTTGAATTAAAGTTATGAGTTTATAGTGTCTGTTACTTGCTGCTGGTTTAAAAAACCAACTTATAACTCAAAACTCATAACTACTATTATTTATTTTTTTTTATTCTTATTTACCAGTTTCACCGTCATCATGATCAGGAAAACCAATGCCAGAAATCCCACAATCAGCTGCCACCAATATTCAATGACCATAGATTTTAAGATCACTGTAAAAACAACCAAAAACAGAATGAAAGTGGCTATTTCATTGGCTTGTCTCAGCTTGATATTGGCTGTTTCCAGCGTATTTCCGTTGAGCTGTTTCAGTTGAAGCACTTTTTTCCAGCACCAGTAATGGTAGATCGCCAAACCGACCAGGAAAGTCAGCTTTAAATGAAACCACGGAGTTTTCATGAGGCCTGTATTCAGAAAGATCATGATCAGTCCGCATACCGCCATAATGACACCTGCAGGAACCGTAATGATATTCCATAGTCTTCTCGCCATGAAGGTGTACTGTTCTCTTAAGATCTTTTTCTTTTCTTCAGCAAATTCATCGGTATCTTTATAGTAAACGAAAATTCTCACGAGGTAAAAGATCCCTGCAAAATAGCTTACCATGAAGATAATATGTAAGGCTTTGATGATTGTATAAAGCATATTTTTAGCTTTAGGCAGAAAGCAATAAGCTTTAGACTTCCGACTTAATACATAGTCTATCGTCTAAAGCTTACGGCTTATTGATATTATATTACTCCAAGCTCTTTTCCTACTTTTTCAAAAGCGGCAATTGCTTTATCCAAATGTTCTCTTGTATGAGCTGCAGATAGCTGTACTCTGATTCTTGCTTTTCCTTTTGGAACTACCGGATAGAAGAAACCGATTACATAAATTCCTTCATCCATCAGTCTTTCGGCCATTTTCTGTGAAAGCGGAGCATCATACAGCATTACCGGAACGATAGCTGCATCTCCATCAGGAATATCAAACCCTTTCGCTTTCATCTGTGTTCTGAAATATTCAGCATTTTCCATTACTTTATCACGAAGGGAAGTATCATCTGAAATCATATCCAACACTTTGGAAGCCGCACCTACAATACCAGGCGCTAATGAGTTTGAGAATAAGTATGGACGTGAACGCTGTCTCAACATATCAATGATCTCTTTTTTACCTGAAGTAAATCCTCCTAATGCTCCTCCTAAAGCTTTTCCTAATGTAGATGTAATGATATCTACTCTACCCATTACATCATTAGCTTCATGAGTTCCACGACCTGTTTTCCCGATGAAACCTGTAGCGTGAGAATCATCCACCATTACCAAAGCATCATATTTATCAGCCAGATCACAAACTCCTTTCAGATCGGCAACAATTCCGTCCATTGAGAAAACTCCGTCTGTAACGATGATCTTGAAACGGTGATTTTTTTCTGAAGCAGCGATCAACTGTGCTTCCAGATCTTCCATATTGTTGTTTTTGTAACGGTATCTTGCTGCTTTACACAGACGTACCCCATCAATAATGGAAGCGTGATTCAGTTCATCGGAAATAATTGCATCCTCTTCGGTGAATAATGGCTCGAAAACGCCTCCGTTTGCATCAAAACATGCTGCATAAAGG
>JAFAAJ010000041.1 GCA_023426625.1 Bacteroidota bacterium | reverse complement strand
ATGCTTTAGAAGTAAATGGCATAGGAATAGAAAAAATGTCAGAATTAAATAAGTTGTATACTAAATTGTATCATGAAAAAAGCAAAAACTAAATTGAGTAGAATTATAAATAAGCTCAACCAAAATTAATCGAATTAGTAAATATTTATCTGACAGTTCGTATTAATTAATAACCTTGAAACAGATTAAGTATTAACTAATTCAATTTAACTATATTTATTTTCAAATAAACTTATTTTATACAAATTCTTGCAAATCAATTACATTATCTTTCCCAAACCATGTTTTAATATTTCCAAGTGCTACATCATCAATTTTAGATAACATTAATACAACCAGATTTTCTTTTGCTCTGGAACATTCAACATAAAAAAGATTCCGTGTACGTAATTTTCTTTCTGGTTTTTCTTCTGAATTATTAAAAAAATTATTGAAATTATATTCTTGCTTCCATTCGGTATCATCAATTACAGTTAAGACGTTCCTATATTCGTCACCTTTGGTTCCGTGCTTGGTAGAAAAGACAGTTTCATTTTGTATATGTTTCCAGAAATTTAAAATTTCCTTATACGGTAGATTTATAAAAGCTTCATAGAACTTTTTATCTTTTTCAATTCTTTCTTGTGAATCTTGATCTAGTTCTCCCGAATCTTGATTTATCCTTTTTAAATATTCATTAAAAGAATTTGATGAAATTATTCCTTTGTCTAAAACAATTTTTAAAACTTCTTTGATTGTTTTTACACTTCTATTATTATTTAAGTCATCTAAAGTTTCAGATATTATTTTCTTTTTATAATGCTTAAATTCACTTAGTAGAGTGCCATTTTTTTTAATAAATCGAATTACTTCATTATGGTTGTTCTGATTCCAATAAATTAATAAATGCTCTAATCCAACTGGTCTTTCTTGAGAGTTTTTCTTATCAACATAACCTGCAACTAATCTTATAAGGATATGATTTCTGTCTAAAAGTCTTTCCTTAACTGATTGTCCAAATCTTTGGGAAAACAATTTATAAAGATTCGAAAAACCTGCTCTTTCTGCTATACGACTGTTTGCTAGAACAAGAATTTTGTCTGATTCCGCATTAAAAACCCACCCTTGTTCTATTAATTTATTTACAGCTTTATCATAGAAATCATTTTTGTGACTTTTTAATGAATTTTCAAATTCAGTTACTTTTTGTTTCCCTCCCTTTTCAGGATGATTTTTCCAATAAAGAAATTTAACTGAACCTTGTATTTCTTTTTGAGGCTTTTGTTCAATATTTGATCTAAAGCTATTTAGCAACTTCACAACTTCTTTTGAAGATCTATAATTTTCTTCTTTCTTAATTAAGACTAAAGTTTTATTCTCTCCTTTGTAATAGTTTTCCAGATTCCCAACACCTGTATCATAAATTTTTTGATGAGAATCCCCATAGAAACCTAATACAATACGTTTTTCATTTCTTTTTAATAAAAAGTCTATCAGAGTCTGTACTGTATCTAAAGATGTATCTTGATATTCGTCTATAAAAATATATGGATACTTTTGTGCTATAATTGATGTTAATAAAGAGTAATTTTCAAAAAGCATTTTAGCCAATTCTATAACATCATCATGATGTAGTTCTCCGTTTTCAAAATCACGAAAAGAGGAATCATTATAAAATACTGTTTCAATATTATTAAGTCGGTCCTTTAAGTTTTTAATATACTTAGAATCCTTATCATTATCAACGTCTTTTTGATATCTTATTTCGTTGAGCTTGCATAATTCAATTTTAAGTTGTTTTTGGAATTGTTTTATAGATTGCCATAAAAATTCGTGAATAGTATATACATTAACCAAATTATTGAATTCAATTCTTTTGATAATTTCGTTCTTTGCTACATTAGTATATGTAATACAGATAATACTTTGATTATTCGAACTCAAATTATCACCTTGCAATTCAATTAAATGATTTAATGTTTGGATTAATAAATATGTCTTACCTGAACCAGCACCAGCTTCAACAACAAAACTTGATTTTTTCTCAATACATTCTTTTACTTCGTCAAATGCTGCCATACTAGTTAATTTTTGCAATTTCTATGTGATCATTTTTTGCTAACCATTCCAAGCCTTCTTTAATATATTTAGGAACTATCCATTGTTGCTTAGTTCCTTTTTCGTCAAAAGTCATCAAATCAAATGTAAATACTGTTTTTTCTTTTGAATTTGGTGCTAAATCATAAGGCTCTATAGTAAGATCTTTTCCTTTTAACAGATCAAAATAATCATTTACTTTTAAGTCTTTAGCTGAGTAAGAGAAAAAAGGATTATTACAATTAATAATGGCTTCCTCTAGACTTCGAGCAGTGTAAGAATGACTTTCTTCTGTTACTTGATAAGCTACCCGAATTATTCCAGAATCAATTTTTGAATCTTCAGATGCAGATAATAATTCTGATATCAACTCTTTTTGAGGTAACCATTGTTTTAAAGTTTGGTTTGAAGTTTTCGAATTTGGAGTACTTACCTTACAAGCCTTTCTATTATCCTCAGGATCTACTGAATCAAGATCTGTCACAATAAGAACTTTCGTATTTAAAAACTTAAAAAATTCTTTAAATTTATGAGTATATGCTCCACCAACTTCAATGATTGAAACATATTCATTTTCTAATTTTTCAGAAACTTTCTTTATAAATATAGGCATCAAAAGCTTTTCAGTGATACCTTCAACCATAATTACTTTGTCGGCAAAAAACAAATCACATTTGTTTAAATTTAAATATTGTTTTAAAAACCTAAAAGTATCTTCCTGTTTCTCTTTATGCTTAAAGTCATTAAAATCTTTAACTTCAATAAAATTCTTCCCATCTTTTTTGAATTTATTGAAATATCTAATTCTTTCAAAACTCCTTTTCACATTTAAACCTGCTTCAGCAATCATATGAGAAGAATGAGTACTGATAATTAATTGTACTTGTACTTTGTCTTCTGATAAAGTTTTTTCAATAGTTTCTCTCACCTGTTCAACAAATACTTGTTGCATTTGTGGATGTAAATGCGCTTCTGGTTCTTCAAGAAGAATGGTTAAGATTTCAGTTTCATGCTTCGCTTTATTTTTTTTGAAATTTTCGATAAAGGAAACAATTTTTAAAACCAAAAAAATTAAATTACTATATCCTAATCCATTATAGTTTTCAGGAAGTTCAATATCACCATTTTTGTAAAAATATTTTATGTTATTTTTTATTATGCTCTCTGGATCAAATTTAGATTTCAATATTATTTCAGGAATATTAATTTCTTTATCGACTCCGAATGATTTAAGCTTTTCAAGAATTTTTTTAAGGACTTTTTCATATTTTTCGTCTAATTCAGTAGATACGTTTTTTAAAGTACTTTTAAGCGCTTCAACATCAGCATTCTGATCACCATGAACATTTTGATAATAATCTGAAAAGCCAACTGCCAATGATCTATTCTTATCTGTCTTAATATCATCTAATTTTCTAGATGCTTGAATACTCTCAAAATATAAAACTTTTGAAATTCTACTTAAAATATTATCTTCTATCAAATTATCTCCTCCAAAAAGACGAGTGGAATAATATCCTGTAATATTTTCATTTAACCATTCAATTAATTTTATGTCTTGATTTGCTCTATTATGAAATGTTTTGAAAAGATTAATTGTATCGCTAGGCTCGTGTTTAAAGAGTATTGTTGCTTCTGTTTTTGCATCATCTAAATCAGAGATAAAATCACTTATATTTATTAAAGAGTCTTTAATTTTATCATATTCAATCTTTATTTCCAGAGTAATTCTAGGAATATTCAAGATAATTTCTTTTTCCAATCTATCTCGTTCTGTTTCATCTACTTCAAAGAGCAATTCATCTTTAAATTTTTTATAACAATTTTCAAAAATTTCATAACTATTTTGAGAAAAATCATGAAAGGAAATTTTATGCTTTCCTCCTAGAAATAGGTTAATGATCTCAAAAAGAGATGTTTTTCCAGTATTGTTTTTTCCAACAATTAATGTTATATCATTTTCTATATTTATTGAAATATTATCTAATAGACGAAAGTTAGTGACGGAAATTTTAGTTATTTTCATGGTTAAATATTATGGAAATAGTTTTGCTAAATTTATAAATTATAAAAATAATAAAGGACTAAAAAACTCCATTACGGTTTTCCATAAAATTGTTGTTCAATAATCAGAAAACAATTATTTTTTTAAATAAAGCTATCACAATTGTGATAGCTCTTTATAGTATATCAATATTGATTTTTAATTAAAATTTTAAAATTAATCATCATATATAAATTCCTTTTAATATATAGATCGATTTTGTCCACTTTTTTAAATTTAATCTGCAATCAAAGTTTGAAATTTGGCAACTAGTAAATCCCTTAACTCACTTTGTATAGTGTCCAATTCATACTTATTAAGTAACATGTTGTATGCATCTCTTTTATCATAATAGTAACTAGATGATTTATTACTGTTTTTTATTTCCCGCCAATATGAAGGGCTTTTACCTAATTCAAAGAATATTTTTTCTTTTCCCGCCATTTCTTGTACTGAGAAACTATCAACAATATTTATCTCATCAAATCTTTTTAAAAGAAAGTTGAACATTAATCTAAGTTTATCTTTGTCATAAATATCCTCAATTGTATAAATACCAAACTCTCTTTTCAATAATTTACTGTCTGTAATTTTAACTTCCACTCTCAGAAGATTGTATGGTAGCTTATACTGGAGTCCCTTATCGTAGATTTTAACAAAATATTCGCTACGATTATATTGTTTGTAGAAGCCTTTACTTTTAAAGGTATCTTTTTGGTTATATTCATCAAAATTGAACATGACAAAATTATTTTCGAGCATTGACTTAGGGCTTAAAGATGTTTGAATATTTAAGCCAAATTCTAAATTGGTTACTTTAAATTCTGAAATATCTTCATTCAAATCCTGTTGAAATTGTTCAAAAGCTTTTAGTATATCGGAATAATAAAAATCAGTATAATTATTATCTTCAGAATAATTTTTAAGATTAAAATATTTGTGGATTGAATTTCTAATGATACCTTGAGTATTTGTAATTCTAACTTCCATATTCTCAAAATATCTTCTACATGGGTATTGTACTTCGCCAGTTGAATAATTCAGGTAGCATTTAGTTTCATTATCGGGAAAATCATTTTTAATTCTATTTTCTATATTTTCCTTTGTTTCTGTGTATGTTTTTATGAAATCTATCATTGTATAAATTGTTGTATTGGCATACCTATAGCTCCCCATAATATTTCTACTACAGTTATGACAATGGTTTATAATGTTAATGGGGATTGATTACAAAAAGGTTTCATATGCGCACTCTAAAACCTATTGTAAATAGAATTTTACGAATTTAAACGAGCTAAAACCTCATTTTTAGAATAATAAACTCTTTTACCTATTTTAGTATTTTTTAGAGTTCCATCATTATTCCAATGAAACAGAGTTGTAAGACTAACATCTAACAGTTTTGCAGTTTCTTCACGAGTATAAAACTCTTTTTCGTTTCCGTGATTTTGTGTACTGCTGAATTTTTCTAATTCTTCACGAACTAATTTTTGGATAAACTGACCAAAAGATTCTAGATCTATTTGTGTCATTTGAATTTGAGAATGTATCATAATTTTATTTCTTTAAGATTATGATACAAAGGTAGAACAGGTGCTTTTCCGACTTTCGGAAGTTTTTTCCGATTGAAAATTACAAATTAAAAATATTGCTAAAATTATTTTCTCTTTGTTCTGAATATGATTTACTAAGACTTCTGAAACCAGCATTCTTTACAAACTCCTCATAGTCTTTTTCGGTAATGAAATTATTTTCATTAAGCCAGTCGATGTATTTGAAATGTTTATGATTAAAAACAAGCTCTAATTGTTTCATCTTTTGAAAAAGATAGGAATAATCAACAAAACCATTGACTATATGGCTTTTTGCATATTTAAGAAATTGTTTATACGTTGACTTTTCTTTAAATATATCCTTCCAAACAATATTATTTTCATGCTTGTTATTCTTTTTCTTCTTTTTTTCCTTCTTTAAAATGAATTTATTTTCTTCTTTATAAGCTTTATAGAAAAGAGAAGCTTTATCAATATACTTTTTATGATTTCCTACTATCCGTATTATTGACTTATTGAACAATCCAGAAATTTTTTTAAGATTTTCAATATCAATGTAAAACATAACAGGATTAATAAAAACGAATGGCGCAAATTTATAGTAAGTAAGATTTTCTTTTATCTTTTCTCTGCAATTGTGAAATTGTTGTAAAAGTTCAGAATTGATAAATAGTTTTATTCCTTTTGGATCAGCTTTAGAATTGTCTAGTATATAATCTTCTAAATCTCTTTCAATTTGAGTAAGAACCGATTTGAAATCTTGTAATAAAATATCAGAGTAATTATTTTTCTTTTCAATGAAATCAAAATAGTTAATGATTCTAATATTTTCAGTATTTGAAGAACCATTAAAGGAGTCAAAAGCCAGAATATACATAAATCCTTTGTTTTTAACAGCGTCTTTCAGTTCTTTTTCAATGGGTATTAAATGTTCAACGATATTAATCTTTCCAATAACATTTTGCTTTTCATCAAAAAGAGTTACATTTTTGCCAAGCATAAATTTTTCTAATGTATGCCTGTCATGTATATTGATTGTTTGAAGATTATTCTTGATATTGTCTATTTTTGTCATATATGAGATATCTATATTATGAATTAAAAACCAATTTTTGCAAAACTATCTGCTACTCGTACTGCCATTTCTTTTTCTGTTTTGCCAATATAAACTAAAAATTGCTTTTCAGTTGAATGACCTGTAACATACATAACATCGGCAGTTGCCGTCAAAGTATGAAAATTAGTTGCAAAACTCCTTCTTCCTATATGACTTGCAACAAGCTCATATTTTGGGTAATATCCTAGAACTCCTCTTTTTGTTTTATCTTCTAAAACCTGAGATTTGATACCATAAACAACTTCTGATATTTTAGCGTTTTCACAAACTATTTTTATATACTTATTTAATTTTACATCAGAGATTTTTCTCGGAAACTCACCATTTCTTTTATCCAATATATTTTGTACCTCTTTAAGTAAAGGAATCTGCATTAGTTTTCCTGTTTTTTCCTGTTTAAACTCAATAAATTTACTTTTCTTATCTTCCACAATCATAGATTTATCAAATCTTAGAAAATCACTTACTCTTTGACCTGTAAAACAAGCAATTATTAGCCAATCCCTTGCATTATCAAGATAATCATGTGGTTGAACAGATTCTTTTATGTCCTTTAATTCTTCCAAATTTAAGTAAATGTGTTTTGGCTTATCTTTCTTAAATTTACTTAATCCTAATTTCCACTCTTTCGTATGACTATGAGTTTCAATATCATAATTGCTTGCAAACTTTGAAATAACTTTAATGTCACGCAATTTACTATATATCGTTTCGTGCTTGTAATTGATGTTCAAACAGTACTTTTCAAAATTATCTTTGAAATAATTATCGAGATTTTTAAATTCAATTATTGGAACTCTTTTATTGTGAGTACAATAATCTATAAGCATTGTTTTAAGAACTTTAATCTTATAATTAGTTCTTTTTGAAATTGTATTTTCTTTAATTTCTAAATAAGTATCTATAAAATCAATTAGGTTTGATGAATATACAGTTTTAACTTTTGGTTTAAAAATTTCATCAAGACAAGATTGTAACCATATTTTATAGTTTAGAATACTGTTTTGGTCAGAATATTTTTGTAATACATGAGATTCGATTTTAGAAAGTTTTGTATTAATTGATTCGGTGTCTGTATCAAACATTTTTTTAGATGCGACTTTACATTTACCGTTTTTCCATTCATCAGGAAGACATTTTAATTCCGATAATGCAAGTCTTATGTCAATATCCTTATCTCTAAGCCTTATGCAGATATTACTGGGTTTATCTTTAACTGTACTTCTAAGGAAAAATGATACTTTAGCCATAAACTATGATTTTCTATTGTTGCAATTTACTAAAAGTGTGCCCAAATTTGTGCCCAAATT
Organism: Bacteroidota bacterium; assembly: GCA_023426625.1. Classification (GTDB taxonomy): domain Bacteria; phylum Bacteroidota; class Bacteroidia; order Flavobacteriales; family Weeksellaceae; genus Chryseobacterium. Next base: position 6,484 of record JAFAAJ010000041.1, on the reverse strand, counting down.
TTGAAAGCTATTTTAATTAACTTAAATTTAAAATAATTAAAACCATTATAAACAAGGTATTCATAGAGGTTTTTAAGATTTAATAAATTGAAGTAGATTAATTAAGTGTAGTTCTTCTGCGGTCACAAACAGCAAACCCAATACCACAGCGGGTTTGCTGTTTTTTTAATATTTGAAAGCATTTAATCAGTAACAAAATCAGTAACAAAATAAAAGCGTCAAACAAAGTATTTCCTTCACTTGACGCTAATCTATGATACATTTTGTCTGGTATTATCTCATTTCCTTTCAGCAATATCCTTTAATTGTACAGGATAACGTTCCCCGATAATTTTAATAGTTGCTAATGCTGAGTTGATCCTGTTCAAGTCTTCGTTCGTTAATGAAACGTTGACTGCATCAATGTTCTCCTGTAAACGAGATAATTTTGATGTTCCCGGAATCGGTACGATAAAAGGTTTTTGAGCCAACAACCAGCCCAATGCAATTTGTGCAGATGTTGCATTTTTATCCTTTGCAATGGAAACTACTAAGTCTACCAATGCCTGATTTGCCGCCCTGTTTTCTTTACTGAAACGGGGTAACATATTCCTGGGGTCATCTTTATCCAGTTCCACATCTCCATTGATGGTTCCTGTCAAAAATCCTTTCCCTAATGGACTGAAAGGAACCAAACCAATTCCCAGTTCCTCTAATGTCGGAATGATTTCGTTTTCAGGTTCACGATAAAACATAGAATATTCACTTTGTAGAGCAGTTACCGGTAACACTGCGTGTGCTTTACGGATGGTTTCAGCATTGGCTTCCGAAAGACCGAAATATTTAACCTTTCCCTCCTGTATCAGATCTTTTACAGTTCCGGCAACGTCTTCAACAGGAACATTCGGGTCGGGTCTGTGTTGGTAGAACAAGTCAATTACATCTGTTTTCAATCTTTTTAAAGAAGCTTCGGCAACGGCTTTTATAGTTTCCGGCCGACTGTCTAAACCCAATCTTAGATTACCATCTTTAAAGCCGAATTTGGTTGCTATAACAACGTCTTTACGTAAAGGTTCAAGTGCTTCACCTACCAAAAGTTCATTGTCACCATAACCTTGTGCTGTGTCAAAGAAAGTAATTCCCTGCTCAACGGCTGAGCGAATCAATTGTATGCTTTCCTCTTTCGTTGGTGCGTTGGGGAAACTCAGTCCCATACAACCAAAACCTAATGCAGAAACTTCCAGTCCGTTTTTTCCTAATTTTCTTGATTCCATTTTTTCATTTTTAAAATTAATACTACAAAGGTGAGTCAATCAAAAATGAAATCATTTGCCATTTGACAAAAAGCGATTTAACGGATGTTTTTTCTTATTCTGCTTAAAGAAGATTGAGTGATTCCCAAATAAGAAGCAATGTACGATAAAGGAACACGATTTACCAGAGTGGGAAATTTTTGAATAAAATCCAGATAACGTTCCGTTCCGTCCTGAGAAACCAGTTCGCTTCTTCGGGTCATTTTTTCACTGTGATGTTTTGAAATTATTTTTTGGATGATCTGATCCCAACCAATAATGGTTTCGGAGAGTTCCTTCCAGTCGGGTCTTGAAAAAACAACCAGTTTACAATCTGTAATCGCCGACAAATATTCAGAAGGGGTGTATAGTTCATCAATCGTATTTCCGGATAGGATCAAATGGTTCTCATCAATAAAATAACGGGTAATTTCTTCGCCTTTATTGTTGTAATAATAAACCCGCAGAATGCCTTCTGTAAGAAATCCAACTTGTCTAACCGTTTTTCCCGCCTCCCAATAATAGTCGTCTTTGTGTAGCATCGTTTCTGATGCCTTACTTTTGACAAGATCAATTTGCTGCTTGTTCAGATTGCCAAACTGTAAAATGTATTCAATAAATTTTTCCATTCGGTAAATTTAGCAATCGTTGTTGAGTTGAAATTTGTCATTTGGTAAAAAGTGAAGTGAGATTGAACAAATTTTACGCAGCTTGGTGACAATATAGATTTGATTAAAAGTCGGGTAGGACGTTAATATATCTTTACTTATTTCCATTCGTCTAGTCTGGATATATTTTTTAGAGAACCACCAAACATGCTCATATGTCCTTTAGCGTTCATGTCAAATTTTCCTACAATAATTACATATTTTTTGTTATATTTTTTTAAATCTTTCTTTGTAGATATTTCATCACTAAATGAAACCCACATTCCATTTCTTGAAGAGCCATTCTCATAATCTTCTTTGTGAAAATAAATAGCATTCCCTTCAAATTCAAGATTTAGATAACCAATTATTTGAACAGTTTTATTATGATATTTTTCAGGATTTACAATTAATCTTAACATTGAAATGTCGTAATCATCAAAACTAACTTCAGTGAATTCTTGTTCTTCATTTTTATTTTGTGTGTTTTTAGACTCTGAATTTTGTGCACAACTCACTGAAAAAAAGGATAAAAAAAGAATGATTATAAAATTTTTCATAAAAATCTATTTATAAGTAATGTTGTTAAGATGTTCTTATATAAAAACTAAATTAGATCAAAAAATATGAGGTTGGGACTGTTATATCTTTTATTTGAGGAGATCAAATTCATGAATTGGGAAGTCATGATTAATCCATTTTTCTTATATCTATCAATTCCAAATTCATCATGAATTGTTATTAAATTTATTTCAAACAATATACTCAATTCATTAATATAATGAGTCAGGATATTTTTCTTCTTCGATAATTGTTGATTCCGATTCAACTAATTTGCGTTTCTCTTTAATAGCAATTGTCTCATTATATTCTTCTGCTTCAGGAATCGTTGAAAATTCAGCTTCAAATCCTAATTCCTTAATTTTTTGTTCGATTTCCTCCAGTGTTACATTGAAGAATTCCTTTCTAAAGTTAAATAAGTTTATGGCTCTATCTGCAAATGATTTGTGTAGTTCATATTCTAATGTTCTTGCTTCATCACTATATATCATTGCATGTACATCAAATTTGAATGGAACTGAAGCGTCACCTAGTTCCCTAACTCTATCCATTGGTTCAAGACGTCGTGTCATTCCTATTTTGTAAACATTTTCTCCAAATGATCCGATATTTGAAATAACATATACATATCCCCTTTTTGTTTGTTGTGCCATTGATAAAGCACGTTCTTTCTTTAATCTTGCTTCTTCTAGATCTTTCTCCAACTCAGTAATTTTGCTCTGTAACTCTTCAGTATCTCCAACCTGTGCCTGAAAATCCCTTTTAACTTTTTCTAGAATTTTTTGATAATAAGCCTCTTCTTTTTCTGCTTCCTTCTGTGCTTTTTCATATTCTCTTTTAGCTTTCTCTTCTTCTCTTAATTCTTCAGCTAAAGCTCTCTGTTCTTCTTTTTCTTTTTGCTTTTTAGCTCTGAATTCATATTCCAAAATTAACTCTTTAAGCCTTAGATTATAATATTCATGCGTTATCTCAACTGTTTGACTCTTACCAAGAGCATTAAGAGTATTAAACGACTTATTTAATCTTTCTTTAATTTGATTTATATTATTCCACTTAACTTTTGTTATTAGAGAATCAGCTTCACCATTAAATGCTCTTAATATTAGTTTAATGAATCTTTTAGTTGCAGCTCTTCCTTGTGCTTCACTACCATTAACTGTCCATGTAGTATGGGAAATTGCAGCTCTTTCATTTTGGATTAATTGCTTTTGAAGATTAATTATGCGATTTTGTTCTTCCCGATAATCATCAGATTTTTCGAAATCATAAATAGGTTCATATACACCAAATTCGGCTAAATCTAAATTAGTTTCAAATATTGAAACCTCATGCTTTAAATTATTGTAAACTTCTTTAGCGCTTGTATATTTATTATTTAGTTGATTAAGCTCTTGCTTCTGTTGTTCAATTTTTTTAGTTAGGTTTTCAGCTTCTTTATCTATTTCGATAATGGAAGAATATTTATCTAGCATAATTTCCAATTCTGTTTTAGAACTTATGCAATTATTTAATTCCGTATTTAATTTTTCAATTGTTGAGAACTCCTTTTTTTTAAGAAAGTCAAATAATCCCATATTAAAGAATTTTATTTGTTTTTAGGTGGCTATAACACAAGTATGGAGAATATAAACTCATAATCTTGTAATTTATATAGTTTTGAATCCCCCACCTCCACAAAACTATCCAGATAATTTCTATTCTCCTTACGGAAAGCCATAAAATCAAAAATAAATAGATCCGGAAATTTTTCTCTCAGTATTTGTACGGATTTTAATTGCTTTTTAACATTATAAAAACGCTCCGACCTGCATGTGATAGGGCAATAACTGTATTTTTTTTGTTTGTTAATATTTTTCGCGGAAACAGCATTGTGATAGAATAATTTTCTTTTTGGATGGAAATTTCCTCGATTTTGGTCTGCAAATTGATATCACAGATTTTGATGAAACGTTCCTTGATGAAAAAATTTATACTTATTGTTGTTTTTCTATTAGGCTTTGTCTTTTCTCATGCACAGGAAAAGAAAGATTCGCTATATTATAAAATAGAAGAGTTTTCAGACAAAAGGAAGTTCACCAAATTTCTTCACAGGTTCATTTTTCGTAGAGAAGCTGACTCGGCTTCGGTAAAAACAAGAACCGAAAAGCAGGCACAGGAAACTTACAACGGGAAATACATCCGCAAGATCAGCATAGAAACCATAGATCCGTTTGGATATGATTCGAAATATAAAAAAGAAAAATCCAGATGGTACGACTGGTTTGCCAATCACTTACACTGCAACACAAGAATTTCCACGGTTCATAATTATTTACTGTTCAAAGAAGGTGAAGAATATAATGCACAAAAGTTGTATGAATCCGAGCGTTTATTGAGGGAAATGCCGTTTGTCAACAGGGTAAATATCAGTGTGTCGGATTATACTTCTGCAGGAGATTCCATTGATGTCGTGGTGAAAGTTCTCGATTCATGGAGCCTTAAACCGAGACTCAGCTATTCCGGAAGTAAGATCGGACTGGGGGTAACGGAAGAAAATGTATTGGGATTGGGGCATGAGCTAAGTCTTCTTTACAGAAACGATTCGAAGGAGAAACAGGACTATGTGTTGGGAAGTTATACGGCGTATAATCTTTATGGAACTTACATCAATGCACAGGTTTTAGCGGAAAGAGATTTTTTTAGAAATGAATTGATCAATTTCAATGTCAAAAGAGACTTTTTCTCACCTTTAACGAAATGGGCGGGAGGTTTCACTTTTGAATATTTTATGCGGAATGTCATACTGCCTGTGGAAATGGATACGGCCTTTCCTGAAGTACAGATCAAAGTTTACAGACAGGATCTTTGGGGAGGTTATCAAATCCCTGTTTCGTCTCATCCGAGTGAAAGAAACTCAAGCAACATCGCATTGATAGGGAGGTTTCAAAATTATCAATACAAAGACAATCCGGAGATCGACCAATATCAATATTTCTCTTCATACAGCAGTTTTTTGATGTCTGCAGGTTTTACTCAAAGGAAATTTTCTGTTGAGAAGAATATTTTTCAGTATGATTTGCCGGAAGACATCGCGTATGGTACTACTGCGAATTTCACAGCAGGATTTCTGTCGAGAAGCGAAAAAGCAATTCCGTATGCAGGGATCTCTGCGTCTTATGGAAGTTTTATTAAGATCGGATATTTTAGTGTGAAAGCTCAGTTTGGGAGATTTTTTAATGAAGACAGCCAAAACAGAGAATCTTTTCGATTTGACGGAATGTATTTTACCAACCTTATGGATTGGAAATTTGCCAAAGCAAGACATTTCTTTTCCCCGACTTTAGCATTGGGAAATCCTCAACATAATTTTTCTTACAAAGACAGGATCAACCTTTCATCATCAGATGAGTTCCCTGTTTATAACGGTGATTACATAGGAACAAAAAAACTCGTTTTAAGATATCAGTTACAGTTGTTTGTCAACAAAACATGGAAAAATTTTCATTTCAGTCCTTATATCACAGGAGCAGTAGGTTGGCTGGGATTGCCGGATGATAAACTTTTGAAAACAAATGCAAATACCAAGGTCGGAATTGGGGTTTTGATCAACAATCCTTATCTAGTTTTCAACAGGATTCAGGTTTCATTTACTTACTATCCAAGGGTTCCATTTGATAATAATTCTGTTTTTGATTTTAACAGCAATAGAAATAATCTTCTCCCAATGAATAATTTTGGAACCGATATCCCGCATTTTGTGAATTTTGGATATTGATGAAAAGTGAACACTTCAATTTATACAACAAAAGGTTAGATATTCCAGAGTAGAGTTCTTTTTGACCTAAAAAAAAACAAATAACCTCTTAAAATACTGCTCTTTATGACCATGGTCATAAAAAACCTGTTTCATGTATCGTAAATTTGAATAGTCAGTTTCAGGAATATTCTAAGACCTCTTTTCAGGAGGCAAAAACATTTAAGCTCTTAGGGTTACGGGTTGCGGTTTAATATAAACCCCGAAAAACC
>JAFAAJ010000071.1 GCA_023426625.1 Bacteroidota bacterium | reverse complement strand
CATTGATGGTGACTTTTACGACGTTTATCATACCCTGACTCCCGAACAGCGGGAAATTCAGCTTAAAGTAAGAGCATTTATGGAAAAAGAAGTAAAACCTCTTGTGAATCATTATTGGCTGAGAGATGAGTTTCCTTTTGAACTGATTCCGAAATTCCAGAAACTGAATATTTGCGGAGTAACTTACGAAGGTTACGGTTGTCCGGGAATGCCGTTTCTAATGGAAGGAGTTATTGCTATGGAAATGGCAAGAATTGATGCTTCTATTGCTACATTCTTTGGGGTTCAGTCTGGTTTGGCAATGGGATCTATTTATATCTGCGGTTCTGAAGAACAAAAGCAGAAATGGCTTCCTCAAATGCAAAAGTTTGAAAAAATAGGAGCCTTTGGACTGACGGAACCGGAAGTAGGTTCCGGAGCGGCGGGAGGTTTAACGGTTACCTGCAAAAAAACTCCGGAAGGTTGGGTTTTGAATGGGCAGAAAAAGTGGATCGGGAATGCGACATTTGCGGATTTGGTTATTATCTGGGCAAGAGATCTGGATGATGGTGAAGTGAAAGGTTTTATCGTAGAAAAAGATACTCCGGGATATTCTGTTGAAAAGATTAAAGGAAAAATGGCGTTGAGAATTGTTCAAAACGGATTGATCACGTTAAAAGATTGCCTGATCACAGAAGAAAACAGACTTCCGCATGCAAATTCGTTTAAAGACACTGGAAAAGTTTTAAGAATGACAAGAGCAGGAGTCGCCTGGATGGCAACAGGATGTGCGAGAGGAGCTTATGAAAGCGCACTAGATTACACCAGAAAGCGGGAACAATTCGGGAAACCGATTGCTTCGTTTCAGATGATTCAGGGGCATTTGGTGGAAATGTTGTCCAATTTAACGGCAATGCAGACCATGGTTTTCAGGCTCTCCGAAATGCAGGATGAAGGAATACTGAAAGATGAACATGCTTCTTTAGCCAAAGTTTTTTGTACTTTGAGGACAAGAGATATTGTTTCCCGAGCAAGAGAAGTGATGGGCGGTAACGGAATTCTGTTGGAGTATGACGTTGCAAGATTCGTTGCAGATGCAGAAGCTATTTATTCTTATGAAGGAACAAAAGAGATCAATTCTCTGATCGTGGGAAGATCCATTACCGGATTCAGTGCTTTTGTATAGATAAGTGAATAGTGACTGGTGAATAGTAAATGGTTAAATTAAAATTCACTTGCGTAGCAAAACTCACTGTTCACCATTTGCTATTCACCAGTCACCAATATCAGCTCACCAAAGCCTTATACTTCTCTTTGTTATCAATGATCATCCAAAGATTGATCAGGAACATGACTCCGGCGATCGTCATTCCCATTGTTGACTTATCCAGTGTAAAAGTGTGGGCAACGATTCCTACCATAACCGGTAAAATCACAATAGCTCCTAAAGCCCTTGTTTTTGGGAAGATAAACAATAGTCCGCCAATTACTTCCACGATCCCGACTAATGGCATGAGCCAACTGATTTCTCCAAAAGCGGTAAAGATTTTCATTTGCTCCGGAGTAGGTTCCTCCATTGGCATATAATTGAAAAATTTGTTTAATCCGGCATTAATAAACATAAGTCCGAACAAAAGACATAGAATAAATTTAACGATTCTCATATTTTTTGGATTTAACCAAATTTAAATAAAAAAGTAATTGCTTCTCTTTTGTTTAGATGATTTTTAATGCTAATCTTTTTCTTTTAAAGTGATATTTTTTGAAATTTTATAAGTTTTCTTCTTTTGATGGGGTTTTTCTTCCTCTCCTAATAATTTGCCCCAGGGTTTTAAGCCTTCCACCCGTTCAAAAATAATCTTTATAATAGCAATCGCCGGAATACAAAGAAACATTCCTGCAATTCCCCAAAGATGCTCTCCGATTATGATTCCGATAAAAGAAAACAAAGCATTGATCTTTACTTTGGAACCCACAACAAAAGGGAGAACAATATTTCCGTCTATGATATGGACTCCGATATATCCTAATGCAACATAGATGCAGGTGGATGGAGTAGTGGTTGCAAATGCAATGAAACAGGAGATCAGAAGAGCAATGCATATTCCTAAATAAGGAATCACATTCAGTAATCCCGTTAAAACACCGAGTAAAATAGCGTATTTCACACCTAAAACAGAGAGCAGGGTAGAAGTGAGTATGGATACAATCATCACCTGAAGACAAAGACCGATAATATATTTTTTTGTCATGATCCGTACTTCTGTCACCACTTCCTGTACACTTGCCTTGTGCTTTTCATTGAATACCGTTACAATGAAATTATTTAAAATCCTTCTGTAGTTTAAGATGAAAATAAAGAAAAGGATAAAGAAAATAACAAAGCCTATCCCTGTTGAAAATATCCCGAAAGTAAAGCCTAAAATCACTCCGGAAGAAGAAAGCAGTTTATTCAGTCCCTGATCAATATAGTCCAGCTGTTCATCAATTTTCACCTGAAAGGTTTCTGAAACCCATTTCTGAAGGCTGTTGAAGACAAGATCAAATTGTGATCTCAGGTGTGGCAGATCTTTGCTGAAACTGGATAATTGTGAACTGAAAAAATACACAAGTCCGGTTAAAATGATCAGCATGATGAAAACAGATGTCATGGTGGATAAAGACCTTGGAAACCTCAGTTTTCTCTCCATAAAGGTGGCAACCGGTAAAAACAGCATAGCCATTAAAAATGCCAGAAAGAAAGGTGCTAAAATACTTTGGCCTAAAGCCAGAAGATATCCGATGCCTATAATGGAAACGATAACAAGGCTAAGCTTTACTAAAAAAGGGATTCTGAAAAAATTCATAATGCAAATTATTCAGTATAAAAATAATAAAACCCCACCATTAATTTGATGAGGTTTCTTTATTTATTGAGAAAGTTATTGATTATTTTTCAATCGCAATTTCTATGACTTCTTCCATTCGGTTGACGTAGTGTACTTTCAGGTTCTTCAAATAATCTTTTTTGATCTCCTCTACATCTTTTCTGTTGGCTTCACAAAGGATAACTTCTTTGATTCCGGCTCTGGTCGCTGCCAGAAGCTTTTCTTTGATTCCCCCTACCGGAAGTACTTTTCCTCTTAAAGTGATCTCTCCCGTCATGGCAAGATGAGACTTCACTTTTTTGTTTTTGAAAGAGGAAACCATAGACGTCAACATAGCAATACCTGCGGAAGGGCCGTCTTTTGGTGTAGCTCCCTCAGGAACGTGGACGTGGATGTTTTTCTTTTCAAGATCCTCCTGATCTATTCCAAGTTCATCATATTTCGCCTTAATGTATTCCAGTGCGATCGTAGCCGATTCTTTCATTACTGTACCCAGGTTACCTGTCATGGTAAGAGCGCCTTTTCCATTGCTTAAAATGCTTTCAATGAATAAGATATCTCCTCCAACACTTGTCCAGGCCAAACCTGTAACAACTCCCGGAACTCCGGTGATCTCCGATAGGCTTTTCGGTCTTGGAACCCCAAGGATTTCATCTACTTTTTCAATGGAAATTTTAGAATCATATTCTTTTAATAAAGCTGTCTGTAAAGCTACCCAACGTGCAATAGAAGCAATTCTTTTTTCTAATGTTCTTACCCCGCTTTCAGAAGTGTGGGCTTCAATGATATGTTTAAGCTCGGAACTTCCCAGTTTGAATGACTTGGCATCCAGTCCGTTTTCTTCCTGTTGCTTTCTAATTAAATGTCTTTTGGCAATCTCTATCTTTTCCTCCAAGGTATACCCTGCAATCTGGATAATCTCTGTTCTGTCCAAAAGCGGAGTCTGTATTGTAGAAAGAGAATTAGCAGTGGCAATGAACATTACTTTAGACAAATCATAACCCATTTCTAGGAAATTGTCATAGAAGGATTTATTTTGTTCAGGATCAAGAACTTCTAAAAGAGCGGAGCTCGGATCTCCATGAAGACCTTGCCCGATCTTATCAATCTCATCCAAAACAATCACCGGGTTGGAAGTCCCGGATTTTTTAATGGACTGAAGAATTCTTCCCGCCATTGCTCCGATATATGTTTTTCTGTGCCCGCGGATTTCACTTTCATCATGAAGACCTCCTAAAGAAAGCCTTACATATTTTCTGCCTAAAGCATCTGCAATGGATTTTCCTAAGGAGGTTTTACCTACTCCGGGAGGACCAACCAGCAATAGAATAGGAGACTTCATGTTGTTTTTCAGTTTTAAAACAGCCATGTGTTCCAAAATTCTTTTTTTGATGTCTTCCAGTCCGAAATGGGCTTTATCTAAAACTTTTTCTGCTTTAGCAATATCAAATACATCTTTTGTGTAGGTTTCCCATGGAAGGTCTGTAAAGAAATCAAGGTAATTTCTCTGAACGTTATAGTCCGGTGAGTTAGGATTTTGGCGTTGAAGTCGGTTGATTTCCTTTTGGAAATGTTCCTCAACTTCAGCATTCCATTTTTTTGTTTTAGCTTTTTTGATCAGCTCTTCAACATCGCTGTCCGGTCCGCCTCCCAATTCTTCCTGAATGGTTCTGATCTGCTGATTTAAAAAATATTCTCTCTGCTGCTTATCAAGATCCTTTGATGTTTTCTGATGAATCTGATTTCTCAGTTCCAGCTTTCTGAAATCCTCATGCATCATTTCATAACACCTATTGGCTCTTACCATTAAGTGTTTCTCTTCCAGAAGCTTTTGCTTGTCCGAGGAGGAGAAATTCGCGTTTGTGCAGATGAAATTCAGCAGGTCGTCATTGTTGTTGATATTCTTTATCGCAAAATTGGCAGCATTAGGAATATTAGGATCAAGCTCAATGATCTTCAGAGCCAGATCTTTAATATTTTCTAATAAAGCTTCATATTCTTCCCTGTCTTTTGGTTTGGAATCCTTTAATTTGGAAATCTCAGCTTTGAAATAAGGCTGTTTTTCCACGATTTTTTTGATCTTAAAACGGTGAAAGCCTTTTGTAATAGCCGTTATATTGCCTTCAGGAAGTTTAATGATCTTAATGATCTTGGCTAAAGTACCTACCTGAAAAATATCCTTTTCACCGGGTTGTTCCAGATCTGAGTTTTTCTGACTTACTATTCCAATGAAATCTCCGTTTTTCTGAGCTTCCTCAAGAAGTTGTATAGATGTTTTTCTGCCTGCAGTAATGGGAATCACCACATTTGGGAACATCACCATATTTCTTACAGGAAGAATTGGAAATATTTTCTGTTCAGAGTTTTTCTCTGTTTCTGAAAGGTCAGAAAGGTTGATCTCTTCTGCTACAATATCGAATCCGTCGCTCATCATTTCCTCTAAACTTATATCTTCAAATTCTGTCATAATAGAATGAATGACAAATTGTCATTACAGTTTTAATTCGTTAAGGTAATATTCCATAATATATCAGGAAAATGTCTTGTATATTATGTTGTCATAAATTGCACAATACTTATGCCATTTGTTTTTTAGCAAAAAATATGGTCAAAATTTCCTTTTCCTCTATAATTTGAATTTTAAATATTAAAAAAAGAATCAGGATTTCTGTAATTTCTTAAAAATGTGTATTTTCGCAAACTGATAAAAAACTATAATATATAAAATGGCAATTTTAGGACAGATTAGGAATAGACCTTGGCTATTGATGACAGTAATTGCGTTGGCGCTTTTAGCCTTCTTGGTGAATCCTGATAGTATTGAAAAGGTTTTTGGTAAAAATCCTGATGTTTTAGGGAAAGTAAATGGAGAGAAAATCACCCGAGAGGAGTTTGAAGATCAGCTTTTTGTGTTACAACAGCAGGCAGAACAACAAGGACAACCAAAAACCGGGCTGGAAGAACAGGCTTGGCAATTGTTGGTGCAGTCTAAATTGATCAAGCAGCAGTTTGAAGCAATGGGCTTTAAAATGAATGATGATTATTTCTGGAGCCAACTTCAGTACGATCAGTTATTTGCTCAAAACCAGCAATTCTTCGATGAGAAAGGTAATTTTAAGACTCAGGAGCTTAAAAAGCAGATCGAGGATATGAAAAACGCAAGTCCTGAAGGATACAACCAATGGTTGAAATCCCGAAAAGCTATTGAATACAGATTGATGGCAAGACAGGTGTTTTCTAACCTTTCGGCGGGGATTACTACAGGTAAGAAGGAAGCTGAGGAATTGATGAAGCAGAGAGATCAGCTGGCGGACATTGATTTTGTTAAAGTTGATTATGCATCATACCTCCAGAAAACTAAAATAAACGTTAGTACTGAAGATCTGGCTAATTATATCAAGCAACACCCTGTAATGTTCAAAACTGAACCGAGCAGAAACTTAGGTATTGTGTATTTCCCTTCAATGCCAAGTGCAGCGGATGAAGCGGCTACTCAGAAAGAGATTAATAAACTATTCTCAGGAGGTACGGATGCAAGCGGCGGGCAGGAAAACTTCCAGAATACTACGAATGATTCCATGTTCGTTATGGCTAATTCTGATATGCCGTATTCTGAGCAATACCTAAAACCGAATCAGTTGCCTCAAACTATTCAGGGACAGATCACGACAGCTGCAATCGGGCAGACTTTCGGACCTTACAAAGAACAAAATTTCTATGTAGTGTCTAAACTTTTAGATAAAAAGACTTCAGATTCTACATTATCAAGACATATTCTTATCGCATTCAAAGGAAGTCCTGCAGGACAGGATGTAAAAAGATCTAAAGAAGAAGCTAAAAAACTGGCAGATTCTATCGGAGCTATCGTAAAAGCAAATCCTGCTAAATTTACAGATTTCATTAACCTTTCTAATGACCCAAGTTCAGCAGCACAGGGAGGAAGCTTAGGATGGACTACTCCTGAGACACCTTTCGTTCCTGAGTTTTTGTCTTATTTAGCAAATAATCCTAAAGGAGCTACAGGTGTTGTGGAAACTCAGTTCGGTTACCATATCATCAACATCCAGGAT
>JAFAAJ010000227.1 GCA_023426625.1 Bacteroidota bacterium | reverse complement strand
CATCTGTAATTGCCCTTCAATGTCTCAAAGTTTTGGCAATATCCGAAACACGACTCTAGAAGAAGCCTTAAATCATCACGACTTCAAAAAATATTGGAATCTCACTAAAGACCAAATAGAAGTCTGTAAAGATTGTGAATTCCGATATATCTGTACAGATTGCAGGGCTTATACGGAAAGATCACATAAAAATAAAGAAGGGCTTGATATTTCGAAACCCTTGAAATGCGGTTATGATCCTTATACCGGAGAGTGGAAAGAATGGAACACCAACCCTTTAAAACAAAAAGCAATTAAATATTATGGAATATAAAAAACTATTGAAAATGGGGACTTTGTTCATAGTCCTTTTTCTTAATCTGTTACAAGCACAGAATTACAGAGTATATTATCAAATGACCTATAAAAAAGATTCATCAAATTTCGAAACTACAAAAAAGAATATGGTCTTGCTGATCAAAGATAATCAATCCAAGTTTTATTCACAGGAACAATTCATCAATGACTCTATAGTTATTGAAAAACAAAAAACAGGTGGTAAAACTTTGAAAAAGTATGACTATAATTTTATGACTATAAAAGACAATAAGGAAAAAAAACTTTATAAATTCACTTCTTTATTAAGAGATCTTTATAAAACTTCAGAAAACGCACCTGACTTTAATTGGAAAATTAGTCATGAAACTAAAAAAGTTGAGAATTACACCTGTCAGAAAGCCACACTTGAATATGCCGGTCGTATTTGGGAAATTTGGTTTACACCAGACATTGCTATACAGGAAGGACCATATATTTTTAATGGATTACCGGGTTTAATTGTCTATATGAAAGATTTAAAAGACAATTTTGAATTTAATTTTACAGGGATAAAAAAAGATGAAACCACGGATATCAATTATTTATCTGCAAAGCCTTTAGATGTAACAAAAAAACAACTCAATAAAGTTCTTATAGACCACTATAACGATCCATATCGGGAAATGAAAACAGGCAATATAAAGGTACGTTGGCAAGATGAAGACGGTAAAGAATTCAAACCTGATTATAATGAACTCACGAAAACTGAACAGAAAAACATCAAGAAAAATAATAATCCGATAGAATTATCTGAAGCTATCCAATATCCATAACCTATAAAATATAAACCCTTGATAAATTTAATAACCGAAAAATTATTTTTTATTTGGATACTAGATACACTAAATTAGTATTCAAGTCAGAGTGGAATTTTTTGACTTTTAAATTATATGTTATGAAAAGTAGATCATTTTTTATTGCATTATTAACAGTTCTTTTTTGTTCTTGTAAAAACAGAGAACTTAATTATATTACTTATTATAACAAAGTAAATGATATTGGATAGTATTTTCAGAATAGCCAATAAACCCAAGAAAGCTATCCATAAATACCGCAAACTATTCAGGAAATATCCCCCGAAAAAATCCGGTGATTGTCCTCCTCTCAGTTATGCTATGATGTTTGATAGTCATCATGTATTCGTCGAGAAAAAAAGTACAAAATATGGGTTTAGTGCTATTAACTCTACAATGGATTCTGTAGAAGTTAATCGGAATAGGAAAAAAATTGGTCTTCCCAGTTTAAAGCATAGCAACAAAATAACAAAAGATTTTTTCAAGAAAAAATGATTCTTAAATTTAGATTCAGAATAAAAGACTTTTCATAGAAAGTCAACGAAACAGGTTTTTCTTAGATGAGTACTTCGTCCTATTCTCAATGTAACGTGGAGTATTGATTTTATGCATGACACTTTGGAGAATGGCAAAGAATGAGAAGCCTAAATTCTTGCATATGGTGAAAAAGGCATTAGTGGTACAACATATAATTATATTAAACATAATAAAAGAATAAAAGAGTTTATTTTTAAAAAAATGGAATCTTTTTTACCTACGTAGTACAAATCAGCAAACAACCACCTACAGCAAAATATAATATTAATAGATACCTTGAACAGTCTTTAGAAGGGTTGCTTTTGAATAATTGATTATACCTTTTTTTATAAAATATAAAAGAATATTGAAACTTATGATCCTTTTTCTTAACCTGTTACAAGCATAGTATTACAGAGCCTGTTTAAAATAGTATCGACGGTAAATTAAAAAATATGAAAAACTCAAAATCTTTTTACGCATTACTGTTCTTAATTTCAAATTTTATTTTAATAAAAGCTCAACATTCCAGTTTTATCTACGAACTTAAATATAAACCCTTGATAAAAGACTCAATAACCGAAAAAATTATTTTTTATTTGGATACTAAATACACTAAATCAGTATTCAGATCAGATAAATTCCGTATTTCTGATTCATTAGCAGCAAAAAGAGGATGGGGAGAAGGATTCGATATGGAATATAATAATAAGCAACTATACGTTTTGAAAAACCTTGAGAAAAATCAAATTTACAAGTATATTTTCGTGCCTCTAGTTCATAGTATATATTCAATAAGAATTGAGGATCAATTTCATTGGACGGTCTTAGAAGATAAAATGAAGATTGGTGATTACAACTGTCAGAAAGCAAAAGTAGAATATGGAGGAAGAATATGGACAGCATGGTTCACAAATGAAATTACTGTTCAAGACGGTCCATATGTATTTCATGGACTTCCAGGGCTCATCGTTAAAATATCGGATGAAAATTCAGATTACGATTTTGAGTTAATCGAAATATCGGATTTTAAATGGAAAGAATTATATCCTCCGAAATCTCAAAAGCAAATCAGTTGGAAAGATTTTCAAAAACTTCAAAGAACCTTTTATAGTGATCCATTAGTAATGATTAATAAATCTGAAATAAAAACCTATGATGAAAGTGGAAATATTATAAAAACAGATATTAAGGAAATGAAAAAGAATATTCAGAATAGAATACGTGAAAAAAACAATCCTATTGAATTAAACTACATCCTCGATTATGAAAATTATAAATATTGAAGTTCCTTCTTCAATAGATAGGCTTCACTTTTATCATCATAAAAACACAGCTTATGAAAAAACTACTTTTCTTTTGGTTCTCCATTATTTCCTGTTTTGTAGCAGCACAAAATGTAACTTTTGTTTATCATCTTAAATACAAACCTAGTCCTGAAAAAGAAGTTTTCTTATCCGAAGATTATTATCTTGATGTGTTAGGCAAACAATCCGTTTTCCGTTCAAAAACAGACAGGAAATCCGATTCTTTAACAGAGAAAACAGGTTTTGGATTGGGTAAAAACCCAGTATTCTCCAATCAAATCTATGTGCAGAAAAATCTGGCAAAAATGGACATTGTAAGATCATTCACAACGCAATACAATGATCACTACTTCATCCGAATCTATGAAAGCTTAGAATGGGAAATATTACCCGAAAAGGCGAAGATCGGAGATATAGATTGTCAGAAAGCTACTTTGAAATATGGAGGAAGAAATTGGACAGCTTGGTTTACTCAAAGTATTCCTCTGCAGGAAGGACCTTATATATTTCATGGTTTACCCGGATTAATTATTAAAATTTCTGATGAGCAATCTGACTATGATTTCAGCCTGACCATGACTAAAAATTCAAATAAAAACAATATGTTTTATTTAAGAAAGGGAAAAGAAATCAATTGGGAAACTTTCCAAACAATGCAACTCAACTATTATAGTGATCCTTATGCTGAACTTAAAACCAGAAACATAAAATATCAGGTTGCTGACTCCAATGGAAATTTAATATCAATGGATCTGAAGGCTCTTACCAAAACTTTACAAAAAAATATTAAAGAGAATAACAACCCCATTGAACTCGATAAAGCCGTTAAGTTTCCTTAAATTACTGGCAAGATATTCGTATTTGAGACCATAAAAACACAAAATGAAAAAAATATCAAACTTAATCTTGTTGATGTTTGCAATGTCCTGTTCCAGCTATAATGTGACCGTATCAAATTCAGAGAAAGATGATGAACGGTACAGCAAGGTTTTTCATAATAAGGACTATCATGTAAATCTTCACAGTTATGGTGGCAGGCATTTAGAAAAAAGAACTTTCCATTCGCAAAAAGGGAAACTTATACTGTCATATTCACAGCAGCTTAGAAAAGAAAAAGATCTAAGAAAAGGAAAAAATGCTTTTTACAGCTTGTTCATAGTAAAAGAGATACCTCTAAAAGCAATTCAGAGAAATGACACCGTAACTGTTCCTCTTTATCAAGCTAAAGTAAAATGCTTTAAAGAAAACGACAGATCGGGCGCGAAAAAGATTTATAAAAGGTACTTTACAGTTAACCATACAAATTATTTGTTCCTCGGTAAGTTTAAACAATTTTATAAAGACACACATGAAACTTATGAATTCCACTTATCTCAAGAAATGGCTGGTTTAGAACCATAATATTCATATCCATACTGAAAATTTATAATTCTGAGTAACCCCAATCTCTTTAAATTATATCACTATTAAAAGAAAAAATATTTGTTATTTTCAAACATCTCCGTATTTTAGTTAAAAATATTACCATGGCGTTCGATAAACTTCTTCATTACCTGAAACTTGATAAGCAGGAATTTTTATTCCAGTTCAATTCTCATCCCAACTATCCTTCTGCTTTGGCTTTTAGTGATACGTTAAATTTCATGGGAGTTAGAAATGATGCTTATGAACTGGATAAAGAATATTGGGATGAGCTGCCTGAAGAATTTATTGCTATTGTAGATGATTCCTTTTCATTGGTAAAAAAAACAGGAAATAATTATTCTGTTTTTTCGGATAAAACCAAAAATCTCAATAAAGAAGAACTTCATAATAAATCCTCAGACTTTGTTCTTCTGTTTGAAAAAGATGAAAAAGCAGACCATAAAACGACCATAAGTTTCAAGCCTTTTGCATATGCAGCATTTGGACTTAACATTTTATATTCCATTCTTAATCTGGCTTGGTATGAAACGATCTTCAACATGCTTTCCTTGATCGGAGTATACATCTCTTTGGAAATTTTCAATCAAAAATTTGGAAATGCTTCTCCGGTGATCGGCAGTATTTGTGGAGACACTTCCGCAGTAGAAACTGTGAATTCATGCGACAAGATCATTACCCAGGACAAAACAAGCCTTTTAGGATTAAAATTTTCAGATCTCTCATTAGTATATTTTGTCTGTATTTCAGTATTGGGATTATTTTTGCCGACAACGGCTTACATTATTAAAGGCTTTGCAATAGTTTCTGTTCTTGCCATTGGTTATTCAATTTACATTCAAGCTTTTGTAGAGAAGACTTTTTGTAAAATATGTCTATTGATTATTGGTATATTGATTGGTCAGCTTCTGATAACTTCTTTCTTTTTCGATCTTCTTTATTTTAATCTTCCAACCTTATTGTTAACAGCAATTCTATGGATAATTATTTTTTCTGCCTTACTATCATTAAACAATCTCCTTACTGAAAAAGAAACCTTAAAAAAATCAAACTCCAAGAATTTAAGATTCAAAAGGAATTATGAGTTGTTTAAAAGAGAGCTTTTAGAGAGTCAAAAAATTACTTTTCAGAATAACCACACATTTTTATTAGGAGCAAAAGAACCCAAACTACATATTGCCGTTGTTTCCAACCCATACTGCGGGTTTTGCAAAGAAGCACATCATATTGTTGATTCTATTCTCAAAAAATATTCTTCGGAGATCTCTGTTCAGATCAGATTTAATTACATGCCCGAAAAAGCAACGGAAAAATACACCGGACTGATCTCGGATTTTATCAGCATCTACAAGAACAATTCTGAAGAAAATTTCATGCATGCCGTAGAAAGCTGGTTCGAAAACAGAGATGAGGCTAAAATTGCAGAAATGGCAAATCGCTCTGCATCTGAAGATCTTTCCCCCATTATACAAATGACACAGGAGAACGGAAATGCAGGCTTAAACTTCACACCTATTATTCTGATCAACGGACATCAGTTTCCGGATAAATATGACCGTGAAGATATCTGGTATTTTATTGATGATCTTATAGAAGATGATGAATTTGAAAATAGCTGAGTGTAAGAGGAAAAATCTCTATCTTAGGAAAAATTAAAAATTAATTTAAATTTCACTAAATTAGAAATGTCGTCATGATCTGGCGACTTTTTTAAATAAATATACGTTTTGAAAAAATTCCCATTTTATAAACAGCCCGATGCCAAAGACTGTGGTCCTACCTGCCTGAGAATTGTGAGCAAATATTACGGCAAAAGTATTTCCCTGCAGCAGATCCGTAACCTCTCAGAAACAACACGGGAAGGAAGCAGTTTGTTAGGATTAAGTGATGCGGCAGAAGATCTCGGTTTCAGGTCATTGGGAGTTCAGATAGATTTTAATACCCTTACTTCCGAGGTTCCTTTTCCGTGTATTGTTCATTGGAATAAAAACCACTTTGTCGTTGTCTATAAAATTGATAAAAACGAGAAAGTATATATTTCTGATCCCAGTTACGGACTCATCACCTATAACAAAGAAGAATTCATTAAAGCCTGGATCGGCGAAAATGCCAATGAAAACACAGAAGAAGGAATCGCATTGATCCTGGAAACGACCCCTGCTTTTTTCAAAACAGAATTTGATGATCACGAAAGCAAAGCCAGCTTCACTTTTCTATCAAAATATCTGCTGAAATATAAATCCCTGGTCATTCAGCTGGCGGTCGGACTTTTAGCAGGGAGTTTACTCTCATTGATATTCCCTTTCCTTACCCAGAGTATTGTGGATGTCGGGATACAAAATCAGGATCTGAATTTCATTTATCTGGTTTTGTTAGCCCAAGTCATGCTATTCATCGGAAGAATGGGAATTGAGGTCATCCGAAGCTGGATCCTGCTTCACCTGTCTGCAAGGATCAATATTTCGATTATCTCCGATTTCTTTATCAAGCTAATGAAGCTGCCTATCAGTTTCTTTGATACCAGAATGACAGGAGACATTATGCAGAGGATCAATGATCATCACAGGATCGAGCAACTGCTTACCAGCTCATCGCTGAACACCCTGTTTTCATTAGTCAATCTGATCATTTTCAGTATTGTTTTGCTATTTTATGATTACAGATTATTTATTGTGTATTTAATCGGTGCTTTGATGTATGTGGGCTGGATCAGTTTCTTTCTTAAAAAGAGAAAAGAGCTGGATTATAAAAGGTTTTCACAGGTTTCTCAGGAACAAAGTAAGGTCATTGAGCTGATCAACGGGATGCAGGAAATCAAAATGCACAATGCTGAAAAGCAAAAGCGTTGGGACTGGGAATTCCTGCAGGTAAAACTATTCAAGATCAGAATCAAATCCCTTTCGCTGGAGCAATGGCAATCCGTGGGAGGAAATTTTATCAACCAGATGAAAGATATTCTGGTGAGTTTCCTTTCTGCAAAACTTGTTCTCAGCGGAAATCTTACTCTCGGGATGATGCTTTCCGTTCAGTATATCATCGGTCAGCTGAACAGCCCTTTATTACAGCTTATTGATTTTATCAAGCAGACTCAGGATGCCAAAATTTCACTGGAAAGACTAGGTGAGATCCATGATAAGGAAGACGAGGAAAACAAAGAAGAACAATACGCCTCTGAAATACCTCAGAAAGACATCGAAATCAACAATGTTTCGTTCAGATACATCGGTTCAGATTCCTTTGTATTTGAAAATTTGAATTTAACGATCCCTTATCAGAAAACAACTGCTATTGTTGGAGCCAGTGGAAGCGGAAAAACTACTCTTCTGAAATTACTGATGAAGTTTTATGAGCCCACTGAAGGAGAGATCAGATTAGGAAATACCCTGCTTAAAAATATTTCACCAAGAAACTGGAGGGATCATTGCGGGGTTGTGATGCAGGAAGGTTATATCTTCAATGATACGATCGCCAATAATATTGCTGTAGGTGAAGATTATATTGATAAACAAAAGCTGAGAAAAGCAGTTGAGATTGCCAACATTAAAGATTTTATTGAAAGTTTACCCTTAAGTTACAACACGAAAATAGGAAATGAAGGAGTGGGTGTAAGTGGCGGACAGAAACAGAGATTATTCATTGCAAGGGCCGTTTACAAATCCCCGGAATACATTTTCTTTGATGAAGCAACCTCTGCTTTAGATGCAAACAATGAAAGGATAATCATGGAAAATCTTGAGCAGTTCTTTAAAGGTAAAACAGCTATTGTTATTGCTCACCGGCTTTCAACCGTAAAACATGCTGATAAAATCATCGTTTTAGATAAAGGGAAAGTAGTGGAAGAAGGAAACCATACAGAGTTAGTCGCTCTGAAAGGAGAATATTACAGACTGGTAAAAAATCAATTGGAACTGGGAAATTAATTGGTAAGTAGTACGTAGGAATTAGGATTTTGTAATTGCTACTCTTATTACTCACTACTAATCACCAATTACTGATTACTAATTACTAATATTAAACATGAAAGATATTTTAGATGAAATAGAGCTACGTTCAGAAAGCGTACAGGACATACTCACTCAGCCACCACATTGGATGATCCGATGGGGAAATACCATTATCTTCATTATTCTTTTGCTCATTCTTATCATGAGCTATATTATAAAATACCCGGAATTTATTCCTGCACCAATCATTGTTACCTCACAGAATCCTCCGGAAAAGCTGGAAGCCAGAACCAATTCCAAAATCGAAAAAATATTCATCGAAAACAATCAGGAAGTAAAGAAAGGACAAATACTCATGATTATGCAGTCTACGGCTAACTATTCTGACGTTTTGGAATTAAAAAAGCTTGTAGATTCCTTAACTCCGGATCAATTGGGAACATTTCCGATAAAAAAAGCATCTGCATTTAAACTGGGTGAATTGCAGGGAGATTATAACAGTTTTGCCAAAGCTTTTCAGGATGAAGAGCTTTTCAACAGACTTCAGCCTTATGCTCCGGAAAATCTGGCGGCCAATCAAAGCCTTACTGAATACAGAAGCAGAATCGCTACCCTTAAACAACAGAAAAATCTGGAAATCGCAAAGTATAATCTTACTAAGAAAAGTTATCAGCGATCTCAGGATCTGTTCAATCAGGGAGTTATTTCTGCCGTGGAGCTCGAAGACGAAAAACTGAAATTCCTTCAGGCACAACAAAATATGGAAAACATCAACATTTCTATTTCCCAAATAGAAGAGAGCATTTCCAATATTCATAAAACTAAAAGTGGAACAGCCATCAATACAGAAAAAGATAAGATTACTTATTCTTCTCAAACTTTACAGTTGTTTGAACAGTTAAGAAAATCTTTGAAACAATGGGAACAGAATTACCTTGTTATTTCCTCTACCGATGGTATTGCCAGTTTTCAGCAGTTTTTCGGGGAAAACCAGTTCATTAAAATGGGAGATGTCATTCTTTCCATTATTCCTAAAAATAAAGAAAACATTGTGGGTAGAATGTCTGTTCCTGCCACCAATTCTGGTAAAATTGTTCCGGGAGAAAAAGTTTTGATTAAACTGGATAACTACCGTTTTCAGGAATACGGAATCGTAGAAGGAAAAGTGCAGAATATCTCTCTTTCTCCGGACAAAGAAGGTAATTATTATGTTGATGTCGTATTGCCTAAAGGCTTAAAAACATCCTACAATAAAAATCTTACATTCGATAAGGAACTGAAAGGAAATGCCGAGATCGTCACCCAGGATCTAAGGCTCATTGAAAGATTCTTCTATCAGATCAGAAAACTATTGGGATACCAGAGTTGAAAAAATAAAAAAACCGCAACAAATTTGTTGCGGTTTTTTGTTGTAGCGAAGACGGGACTAACATTATCTTTAGCAGTTTTTTCTTGAATTTTTCAAATAACACCTTAAAACATCCTATTAATAGGAATTTACAGATTTCATTGATACAAATCGATAAACTTAAAAATAATAAAATAAAGCAAATTGTTGGGATTATATCGGGATTTTATTAAATTTACCATATAAATATATAGAATGGCAAGTATCAAATTTTCTTGTACTAAAAAAGGTAATCCTTCAAGCCTCAACATCCGTTTTTATCACGGAAGAAATATTGACTGCAATGCACAATCTCACATCTTAATTAACCCTAATGATTGGAGTGAGAAAATGCAAAAGTTTAAGCCTAATACCGACATCCGAATAAAAAATGAACTTAACCCTCTCATAGAAAGCTTGAAGAATGAAATCATTCGGAGATTTAATATTGATTATAGCAAAGGTGATATAATTAACTCTAAATGGTTATCAAAAGTTGTGAATGATTTCTATAAAAGACCGGAAGGCATAGAAGATTATAAAATTTTCTTTGCTCCGTTTATAGAAAATTTTGCCAAAGAATCTGAAACAAGAGTAAATACAATTACCGGAAAGGTTATTTCCCCTAGAACAATTCAAAAATATCGAACAATTAAAAATCAGATCGAAGATTTTGAGCAGATTAAAAAAATACGTTTAAAAATCACAGATATAAACCTTGATTTCCACAGACAATTTACATCTTATTTAAAAACTGATAAAAAATACTCCAATACTCTAATCGAAAAGAACATCTCCACAATTAAAGGTTTTGTAAAAGAAGCAAAAGAGCAAGGCTTAGAAATAAACCACGAAGCAGAAAGTAAAAAATTTACATTTAGGAGAGATGAACCAATAGATACTTATTTAAGCATCTCAGAAATTGACCTCATCTATAATTTAGATTTTTCGCACAATGAAAGATTAGATAATGTTAGAGATTTATTTATTATTGGTGTTTGGACTGGTTTAAGAATTTCCGACTTAAAAAGAATTAATAGTTTCTTATTTAACAAAAATTCTATCGTTATTTCTGAGACTCAAAAAACAGGAGCAATCATAGAAATACCTATCCATCAACAAGTAAGAAAAATATTGACAAAAAGAAACAATCAACTCCCACATATTATTTCAGAACAAAAGTTTAATGAATATATTAAAGAAGTCTGTAAAGAAGCCGGAATTAACGAAATGACACTAGGAAATATTAAAAATCCGGACACAAACAGAAAAGAAAAGGGTTATTATCCAAAATTCAAATTAATTTCAAGCCATACAGCTAGGAGAAGTTTTGCAACCAATCACTATGGAAAGTTACCCGACAATACTATTATGGCTATTACAGGGCATAAGAGCCACTCTCAGTTTATGAAGTATATTAAAACCACACAAAAAGAGCATATTGAGCAAGTTGCTAAATACTGGGAGCAACAAGATGAATTAAAAAATGAAAAAAATATTTTGAAAAAAATTTAAAATAATAAAATCTTTTATTTTAGGCATTAAAAAACACTTATCCCTACCCAATAGGTTAATTATCAATAATTTAAATAAAAATATTATTTGTCAATTATATTTTTTATGCTTAATATTGTAGAATGAAACTTCTAAAATTCAAAAGATAAAAAGATATGTTTTCTTTTTATCTGTCTGATGAA
This sequence comes from Bacteroidota bacterium, assembly GCA_023426625.1. Classification (GTDB taxonomy): domain Bacteria; phylum Bacteroidota; class Bacteroidia; order Flavobacteriales; family Weeksellaceae; genus Chryseobacterium. The sequence continues at coordinate 9,522 of JAFAAJ010000227.1, read as the reverse complement.
GGTAAGCATTTACTCAAATCGGTTATTAGAGAAACAATGCAGGAGTTTTTTGAAGAAAATCAATTTAATTCTTCAAATGAAATTACTGCTGAACAGACAGGGAATATTACCAAAGACCAATTTCTTACAAGAAAAGAAACTAGTAAACTTTTAAAAGTTTCGCTTGTGAGTTTATCTAATTGGCAAAAATCAGGAATCTTAGTACCTAGAAAAGTAGGTAAACGTGTTCTTTATTCGGTTGAAGATGTTGAAAGAGCATTACAGAAACAAAATCCTAATCCTAAAATTTAGTATTATGGCAAATAGGATTAAGTTTCAACACTTCCAGTATATTAAATCTAGAAGAAAGGGCGTCTTTGATAAAATCCAAAGTAATGAACCCTATCTATTTGATTTTTTAAAATTTGAACCACCTAAAGACCAACGTCTCATAGATGCTGGGGTTACAAATGTATTAATGAGTTTTGATAGACAAAGGAAGAAAATCCTTCATACTGGCTTAATACCTATTGACTTTAATCTTTATATTGGAAACAACCTTAATGAAAAAGGAAAAAAAGATTTCATCATTGTCTATTACCACCAGACCACTCAAATTTTACATTTTTTCTATTTCCCAAATAGAGACCCTAAAAATAAACTAAAATTCTGTACGGAAATATTGAAGAACTACTTTTTTAATAACACTTAATAATAAAAAACTTCCTCTTCTAGAGATATTTGAGGAAGTTTTTCAAAATGAATTATGCAACACAAAGATAATAAAAAATATCCGCAATTTCCATTCATTATTATCTATTATGATGTGATAAAAGAACTGGGATTAGCAGATTTTGAATCATATATTTTATTGTACTATTTAATGAAAAGCTCGAAAGGAAATGAAATTGGAAAAATAAATATGTCTAAAATAGAAGAGAAATTATATTTCACAATTACACGCAAAACCTTACACAGAAAACTACAAATTCTTATAAAACAACATCATATTATAGAAGATGAAAAAGGCAGATATAGATTAAATGCAGATACAGAAAGCAAGTTCACTACAAGTGGCTATTTTCTAATTGTTTATTTTGAGTTTATGTTAGCATACAAAATCAGATTAAAAAAATACCTCTTATTATATCTAACGTATTCTCTATTCCGTAAAAGTAAAAATAACAATGGGTTCTTTAATGAGGAAACTTTTTGCTACTACTTAGACATAAAAAAGTCTATGCTATCTAAACACAAGAAGGATTTAATTGATAGAGATTTTATAATAAAACAAAGTGGAACTCAATATAAAATATCCCCTTTCATATATGAAGAATTTGAAGATTTAAAAACGCAATACAAAATTGGGAATGAGTAAAACATGGATTGTAAAAAAAATTGAGTAAAAGATGGATTATATTGGGTAAAAATTACATTCCTTTTGAGTAAAAATTACATCAATATTGTGTAAAAGATGGACATATATAGAACTTCTAATATAAAAGAAAATAGAAGAGAAATAGAAGCATTGCTTTTTTCAAAAGCATTGCAAACCTTTGATAACAACAAATAATATTTAATAAATGGATAAACAAAATTCAAGAAACAGCGGAAGAAAAATTGGCTCTCGAAATAAATTAAGTGCTAAAGCAAAAGAAAACCTATTAGAACTGTTCGAGGACAATATTAAGCAACTTCATAAGAGTATAAATTATGTTAGCCCGGATGAAAGATTTGTAAAATTAAAACCCATTGTTAAGTTACTATGCGCAGGAAATGATGAGGTAAGCAACAATACGAGAAACCTCATCTATAAATCCTTAAAGGGCGAATTTACAAAAACTAAATTCTATCTCAACCAATTGTCTTCGGATAAAAGAGCATCAGAACTAAGGCAGTATATGAGCTATCTTAATAAGGAACAGATTGAAAATATATTTGGTAGCATCAAACGATAGAGGTTGGTAAAAGCAAAAAAACTATCAAAATAAGTTTCAATTAATTCCCCTATCATTCTATTTATAGAGTCTAGGGGATTTTTCTTTATTACAAAGGGTTTAAGAGAAATACCACATGGGGATAAGTACCCCGACCATTAAAATATTGACACACTTGAAGAACTCCACCAGGTTAGAAGTACACCTCACTGCGATTTTACACTAATTTAAAAATTGATATTTCTTAGATGGATACTCTTAAAGGTCTTTAGTGAGTAAGAAATACTCCTCACTAAAAATTTTCGTAGGTTTTAAAATTTGATATTTTTTCCGGAACCGAAATTTTCAGAAATTGGCAGTTACAAAGATTTTTTCTAATATTTTAATTTCATAAAATCGTTGAGGTTCAATTTTACAAGTGTATAACCCATTTGCCAAACACTATCATCTTTTTTTAACGATTCTAAAGATTTTTCTAAAACAAGTACCCAGTTTTCAAATTCTTTAAAATCTTCATCAGTAGAATATTTGGTTTTAATCTCCGAAAATTCGGATTTTAATTTGACGAGGTTTTTGCTTAAAATTGGTATTGACTTACTTGTTTCCAAATCATCTCTTTTAACTTCATCATATTGATAAATTGATGAGTAAATAAGATTAACAGATTTTTGAAATTTACAATCATTTTTCAGATTTTGAGCATTTACTCCAGAGAAAACTGCCATAACAAAAAGTATAGCAATCATTGAGATTTTTTTCATAATGAATTTATTTAATTGAATTATTGTATTGAAAGAATATTACCGTCCTCATCTACTTTTGCAGTAACAGAACTTATTACTTTTGCACCGAAGGCATTTTTTCCTCTGAATGTCATATTAACCAATATATAACTTCCTTTGTCGGAGTAAGTAGTTCTAACATGGTCAAAACTGTTTGGGTTATTCATTGAACTCTTAACATATTTTTCTACTTTAGAATGTGAACCATCCCATTGAGAAAATTGTCTCATAATTTTATTTCTTCGTTCTGCTTTTCTGTTATTATCAGCAGTAACTTTTTCAAAATCTACACTCTTATTTGGAATGAATGAAATATGTACTTTGTGATTGAGAAACTCTTTCCCTAATTTCTTTGTAACCTCATCATTATAGAATCCTCTATAAGCAATCGTATCAACTTTAAGATTCTCGCTGAATCCATTTTTAGTTACTCCTTCTGTATATTCAAACAAAATAGTATCAGGAAGAGATAATTTATTTCCGACAAAATGTCTATTTCCCGGTTTACTTTCACTTTCTACTATACTATCTGCCCAAGCCTTTTGGACTTTTTTTAATCTTTGAATGTTCAACTCAATCTGCTTTTCTTTTTCAATTTCTGCCAACTTGATATTTGATTCGATTTCATTAATCTTCAATATTGCACTATTGTAATTTTCATCGGATTTTTTGACTTCCTTTAGTCTATTTAAAGCGGTTTTAAAATCCCCATCTTTAGCAAAGTCTAATCCTTCTTGATAATAATTTCTGTTCATTTCATGCGCAATAGAAAAAATAATTGCAAAAATGAATAAGAGTACCACAGAAGCAAAAGGTAGTATGTAAAGTACTTTTTTCCATGTATCAGTTTTGTGTTTTAGTATTCCATAAATTCCCATTGGAGGAAATAAAAAGAAAAGAATAATAAGAAGTACTTTGTTATCGTACCATTGTTTCGGTTGAGGTTGTTGTATTTCCATATAATTTGATTTTAACTTTCAAAATTAAAAGCCACTCTAAAAAATTCCTTATGGAAAACCGTAATCTGAAAAAAGAAAAACAGCGTATCCAAATCACGCTGATTAAGGTGGCTCGGCAAAGCCATATAGAACAACGGAAAGGATACGCCTTAAAGGCATACCAGTTAATCCGTCTTGTTCTATAAATGAAATTTTGCCGATTTCCTTAACCAAGACTTTTTTAGTATGTATATTAATGCCCTAACAAATAGGGATTATTTCTGAAACAAAAATATTAATTTTTTGGTAAATTTGGGTAAAATACTTTCTATGAAACCTCATCTATTCTTTACAGCATTTGCACTTTTTGTAAGTTGTTGTTTGTACTCTCAAAAAATCTACATTACGCAAAATAAAAACGAAGCCGATTATAAAATTTTCATTGCAAAGGACAAAAGCAATGCAGACTGGGTTGTTATGAAAACTACATGGAAAAATCAAGCAAAAAACGGAAGATGGTTTTTTACCAATTGGAAAAACGAAGCTGATATAATTGTTTATATTTCAAAAGATAAAAGCGATGCAGACAAGATTGTGTATTTTACAGAGTGGACGACGGATGTAAAGTTTAAAAAATAAATTTAGAATGAATAGAAAACAAATTATTGATGTAATTAAACAGATTGTTTCAAGCATAGAGAACAACATTGAATATGTTGAAAACATAAATGATTATAGTAAAATAACATCATTTAAAGATTTTATATTTTCAAGAATTTTTGACAAAATAAGTACTTTGGGAATTAATTATATAAGAACTCTATTAGTTCTTGATACAATTAAGTTCAATGATTCAGAAAACTTAATTTCTAATATTAATTTAAATAAAAAATATAAAGAGGAAGCAGATATTGAGTTTATAACAAGTATATTAAGACCATTGTATGAACTATACTTAGAACTTAAATCTTTCAAACTTTCCTTTACCAAGTTAAAAGAAAATTCTAATGAAGGAATTGAGTTTTTATTACATTTAGTCTATTTGGAGGATAGATTTCGTAACGATGAAATGAAATTAAGTGTTTCAAAGGATTTTTATAATTGTGAACCTTTACACTATAAAAATCAAAATGAAGCTCTCAGAAAAGAAATTAACGATGTTAGAATAAAACTCACTCAAAAGAATATATCACTTTTAAAAAGTACAAAAAACAAATTATTAGATGTAATTAAACAAAATGACAAATATGAGAAAATACTTCTTGGTAAAGATTACCTAACAAGTTATGCTTTTCTAAGTAAAAAAACGCATTTTTCTTATTCAAACGTTATTGGAAGTCAAATGACTTCTGAATACATGTTATATTGGTGTTTATTTCTATTTATTAGTATATATGGAGATATAAGTGAAATTTTGAAATTTAAAGAAAAAATCATAAATGATTTTTCAGATATTTTTGAGATTCTAAATCATGATTTAGAAACAGAAAAATTAAATACTATTTCTATTGACAACGTTGTCTTATTTGATTTTGGAATCGCTAAAGTAATAGGCAAGGATAATCAAAGTGTAGTAATTGAATATATTGCTTCTAATAATTTTGAAAAAGGAACTCAAGATAAAATACCTAATATTTTTGTCCAAAAAGAAATTTCCGAAAATGATTTTATCAATATTCACAAAAAGTATTACGATGAACCTCAAAACATATACAGAGATAATAAGTATGAGAAAATGTATATGGAAATTATGGGTATGTAATTGAAATATCGGGATTATGTCGGGATTATTTGAAATTAAAAATCCGTAAAATGTTTTAAATCAACATAATACGGATTTTTATTTGTAGCGAAGACGGGATTTGAACCCGTGACCTTTGGGTTATGAATCCAACGCTCTAACCACCTGAGCTACCTCGCCGTTTTGGTGGTGCAAATATATAAATTATTTACTTTCTACCAAAATTATTTTAACTTAAAATATTCCAAAACATCACCTACATGATCTGGTTTGCTGATTATCTTATTGTTAGCATCCAAAATAAAATACGAAGGTGTTGCATGAATATTGTAGGTATCTACATAACTGCTGTTCCAACCTTTCAATTCAGAGTCGTTGATCCATGGAAAAGCAGAGATCTTACTGGTATATGAATCTTTATCCGTATCCAGAGATAAACCTATCACCTGTATATTTTTTGACTTTAAATCATTGTATTTGGCTAAAAGCTGTGGAAGTTCGCTCTCGCAGTGAGAACACGTAGACGACCAGAAAACAACCACTTTTTTATCAGCTTTTACATCGTAAAGAGACTTCGCTGTTGTATTGGCAGGTGATTGGAATTTATAGTTCGGGAATGCCGCACCCATCTCCACATTGGCATTAGACTTCAATGTAGAAGCTAGTCTTTCATTAATGGTACACTTAAGATTCTTCGCAAGACTTAAATATTTATCCTTAAGTTCCGCCATTCCATACACATCGAAGATATCAATTAACTCAGATAATACGGTTTGTCCTCTTGGTGTTTCCACTTTTAATCTGTCTAAAAGTTTATCTACGGATGCAGCTACATTGGCATTTCCTCCGGCGTTAAGATAAGACACCAAAACAGGTCTTAACAATGATGACGTTTCCAGCATATCATTGGATTTATCAAGAAAATTGATGATTTCTTCCTGATCAGTCTTTGCGCCGTCATTAGACAGAAACTTACCTGAATTCGTCTGATAATAACTAATAAACGGATGTTGTGAAGGATCTACATTATCAGTATTTACAGAAAGTCTGCTTATTTCAGCTTTCAATGCTTTCCCGAATTCCGTATGATCTTTATAGTATTCCTTGATCTGGGTCAGTGCCGGAAGTATTAGATCTTTTTTCTGAGTTCCTTCCTGTATTCTGCTCATTAAATCATTAGATTCATCCAGATAGACTATCTCTTTAAGCTTATTATTCTGGGTTTCCAGTTTGATGTTAACGTTCTTATTTTCTGAAATAAATGTTACCGTATTATTGGTTTCCGGAAAATAGACTTTCATCATCCCGGTATACGCTTTAGGATATTTAAAAGTCCAGGTATTATTCCTGCTTTGTTCTTTGGTAACAATGATGTCTTTAGATCCGTTTAAAGTATATAGAATTGCATCTTTTTCCTTGAAATCAGCACTTCCCTGTAATGTAATGCTGAATTGAGCCTGTAATGAGAAAGCAGCTAATATAGCCGCCAGTGTATAAACTTTTTTCATAGCGTAAAAATAAAAAAACTCCCTGAGTAATCAGAGAGTTTGAAATATTTTAATAAAACTTTATATTTTCTGTCTTTTGCTTTTCATTGAAAAAAACACAATGAATAATACTGCTACAGCTGATAATGCATAAACATACATATCAATTGGTGATGCAGGAGCTCCCGGTCCTACTCCTCCCGCTCCTCCTCCAGGATTAGGCGGCTGAGCATTAACAAACAAAACTGTTAGAAGAAAAAAAGCGGATGTGACTAGTTTATTTATAGTTTTCATATATTTTATTTTAAGATTTTAGTGTTAACCGTTTCTCCTTTATCAGAAACAATTTTCACAACATAAGAGTTTTTAACAGAACCGTCTAATTCAATTACAAAATCTGTAGATGCACTAACTGCTTTCTTAGAGATAACTAGTTTACCGCTCATATCATAAACTTCAATATCTGCTTTTTTCCAGTTTGGATCAAATCTAACAATATAATTAGTAATCTCAGGATTATAAATTACCATTGTTCTTGAAGGCTTCACTGTAGTATCTGTTGCCAATACACTGTTAGGCGCTCCATAATATAGGTCGTATTCAGAATTAGTTACCGAAATCACCTCACCTTGTTTCGCCTGCATTACAGAACCGTTTGGAGCTTTGTAATAGAAACCGATACCTGTAGATAGCTGATGAGTTCCGTTTGGTACTAAAGCTGCGTTTTCTCTGATCTCGAATTTATAAGATTTAATGTTAGAACTATAATTCACTAGTTTTACATTTTTACCTAAGAAGTTATTTTCATTAGCTTCATTAATGTATAACCAATATGCAGAAGTATAGTTATTGTCATATCCTCCTGTTGGAGCTTCTTCAAATGTTCCAACAATGCTGGAAGAAGTTGCTGACACCTGAGTTTTAGCATCACTTGAATGTCCGGTTGTTCCGTTAGGATAAACAACATAATATGTTCTTCCTATTTCTTTACCGTTAGCATCAAGAGCAATCACTCCTAATTGTTTTACTGTACCACTGTTTGTATTTTTTGCAGCAGCAACATTGTAATCTGTAGTTTCCGCTCTAGGTGTATAATTAAATCTTCTCAGATTAGCAAAATCAAGGATGTTATCCGGATTCGCTGCTGTGTTATCATTAAGTTTAACTACAAAAGTTCCCATTGGTCTCACCATCATATCTTCAACATCTCCTGTAGGTACTCCTGACGGGAAAGTAATGAATTTATATGATGTAGAACCTGTACCACCGGTAGGTGTTGTTGAAACTCCTGAAACCTCTAATCTCACCCCGCGGATAGTCGTTAAGTTTACTCCGTCTCCTATTGCAGCAGCTTCAGCTCTTGCAATTTGAGAAAGATCAAGATTAGTTAAGAATGGATTAGAAAATTGGTATAGATTTTTACCAAAAGTGCCTTGCCATGCTCCCGGTGCCGGAAAATCAAATCCGTCCTGAACATAGGTGTTATACTTTTCATTATACTGATTGGTAGCATTACCGTTAGTACCAAAGTTAACAGCAGCACCAGCATCCTGTAAGGAGATTGCAGTTCCTATATCTGTTAGAGGACGTCCTTTAACTGTTCTTGTAACTGTACTTACATTTAACCCTGAACCTCCCAGCATATAATAAGCTGTGGCAGGATTAGTGATCCCTACTTTGGAATTGATATCTACATTTTTAGAAACTACGTTGGCGTTATCCCAGGTAAGAACCTCATTCTGAGAATATCTCACATTAGAAAACGTTTTACCCAGTTCAGTACTTAAAGTAGATACTGTTTTATCGTAGAAAGGTAATCCTATCTGTTGATAAGTACCATGGTTAACAGCTCTGAATTCCTGATCTACAAACCCTGTAATGTTAGTTTGGGGAATACCGGAAATATATAATTGTCCGTAAGTATAAGTTGGTGAAACACCCGGAGAGGCATAGTTGGCTTCTTCATTTAATTTATTAATAAAGTTACCTCCTGCATTTGCTTCTGTTTTCTCAACGTCTGAAGCATCTATTGTTCTGAATAGGTCTGTCCCAGTTCCCGAAACCATAATATTACCATGGTTTTCGATCACTCCATTCCCCTTCATTTGCATCCCTCCTCCACTATATAATAGGGTACCTTTACTCACATACATGTTAGCATTAGCGTCAACGTGACATAATATCTGCGCCTGAACAGAATAACTAACTGCTAAAAGACCAATAGCAAATAAACTTTTTCTCATTGTATATAAATTATTTGTGTGTTAATACAATTTTCACTAGCAAAGGTATAATTTTTTTGCTAAAAAAAAAATATATTTATTTATTAACTAAAATATTGTCTTCAGTTAAAATTACTTCCTTCTCTTCTCCAATGGAAAACATATAGTCCTCCAAGACCTTTTCTGTAGTCCCTCTAAGACCTCTTGCCCCCAAACCTTTTTCAATGGTTTCGTCTACAATTTTGTCAATGGCTCCATCTGTAAAAACCAGTTTGGTTCCATCCATTTTAAACAATTCAACAAATTGGTTAACAATAGAATTCTTTGGTTCTTTCATAATTCTCACCATGGTTTCCTTGGTAAGTTTGTCCAGGTAAGTAATGATCGGGAATCTACCTAACAACTCAGGAATCAAACCGAATGAGCGAAGAGCAAT
>JAFAAJ010000218.1 GCA_023426625.1 Bacteroidota bacterium | reverse complement strand
ATCCTCCGGTGAATCTGTCTCCATCCCAGGAACGGAAAGGATAGCCTTTCCATTGTCCTTCTTTATTTACTAAATAGGAAGGAGCATAGATCTCAGCTTTATAAATAGTATAAGTTGGTGTAAGTTTTTCCGAGGAATAAAGGTTTCTTGAAACGATAATCTGGTCAAATAAATTAGGGGCATCTCTATAGGCTAGTGAAGCGACCCCAGCTTTATATAACTTGTACATTAAGTTGTAATAAGGATATTTGTCTGAGAGTTCGCCTGGATCACCAACAGCACCTAAATACTTTTTCAAGCTCGGACTTACCGGGTCGTCATTGAAATCTCCCATTGCGAAAATTTTAATTCCCGGATTCTCTGCAGTTACCTTATCCATTTCGTTTTTCAGAACAGTAGCAGCTGCGTTTCTTTTAGCCTGAGAAATAGCTTCACCTCCTCTTCTGGATGGCCAGTGATTAAGGAAAACAGCAACTTTTTCACCATCCAGTAATCCGATGGTAACCACCACATCTCTGGTGTATTCTCTTCTGCCTTCCTCATTAAAAATCTTCACTTCTTTTTTATAGGTATTCAAAACTGAGAATCTGTTTTTCTGATAAATAAGCGCAATATCAATTCCTCTTGCATCATAAGAGTTATAATGTATAATCTGATAATTGCTTTTTGCTAAAGCCGGCTGTTTGATCAGGTCTTCGATAACCTGTCTGTTTTCAACTTCCAGAAGTCCACAGATTACCGGATTGTCATTGGTGTATTGTCTTCCAAGCTCAGAAATTACCTTTGCTTCATTAGCAAGTTTTTGGTTGTAATATTTAGTTCCCCATCTTTTAGGGCTGTTTGCTGTGAAATCATCAGCTAATATCTGTCTGCGGATCACTTTTTTACCGATTAACAGCTCGTCACTCCACTCGCCTTTATAATCTTCTGTAGTTTCTAAATATTTTAAAGAATCCAAAGGTACACTTCTGTGGAACTTTGGATGAGAAACAGGAAGTGTTCCATCTATATAGTCGGCAGAAGGGATGGTATCCCACAAATTTTCAACATTTAAGAAAGCTACAGTAGCTCTTCTTACCTGTTTTTGCTGGGAAAAAATGAATCCGAAACAAAATACAGCGGCAATTATTAAATATTTTTTCATACTCTTAGTATATCAGATAAAAATTAAGGGAGTAAAATTACTAATTTTATATAAGATTTTAATATTAAATATTTTCAACAAAATTTTTTCAGTATTGGCGATAAATGCGGGAAATTTTTAGGAGATGTACCACATGTTATGAAAAATTAATAGAATAAATGACTAAAAATGTTTGAGTTAATGAAAATAGTCCTAAATTTGTTGCCCCTTAAATAAAGAAGGAGTTAAAAATAAGTTTGTTATGATTAAAAAACTATCCCTAATCTCTTTGTTTACGTTATTGCCTGCATCGTATTATTTTGCGCAAACTACTGTATTTGCGTACATTAAAGATCAGGAAGGTAAGCCTTTGGAGAGAGCAGAAATTGATCTCGCACAATCCAGTGATGATGTAACTGCGGATAAAATTGGATACTTCCAGTTTGTTGATCTACAACCGGGTCATTATCTAATTACAGTTACAAAACCAAGTTTTGAATCGAAGATTATAGAATTTGATGTAGTATCTGGAGAAAAGAGAAAAGATCTGGGCGTGATTACGTTAAATTACACTACAGGAGGGCCTGATGCGGGGGTTATTGTAATAGATGATTCTGCCAATGATTCAGAAGACGGAGGTTCTGCAATGCAACCTACGGTAGGGCTTTTAAGCTCAGGAAGAGATGCTTTTCAAAATGTTGCGGCCTTTGAATTAGGAGCTTACTGGTTCAGACCAAGAGGTGTAGACAACAGATTTGAGGATGTAGTTTTCAATGGAGTCTCTATGTCAAAGAATGATGACGGCAGAATTGATTTCAGTAATTGGGGTGGTCTTAATGATGTGACGAGGTATCCTTACGAAAATGTAGATAATATTACCCCTTCAGAATATACATTCGGAAATTTAGGAGGAGTTGTATATTATAATACAAGAGCTTCTTCATACAGAAAACAGACTTCATTGGCTTATTCATTTACCAACAGAAGCTATCTGCACAGAGCAATGGCAACTTATTCTTCAGGTTTATCTAAAGACGGTTGGGCATTTACGTTTTCAGCGAGCAGAAGATGGGGGGACAGAGCGATCATTGATGGAGTGTATCAGGATTCTTACGCATATTTTGGATCTATTGAAAAACAATTCAGTGACAGACACGCAATTAACCTGACTGCTTTCGGGGCGCCAACCTACAGAGCATCAAACTCTCCGAATACTCAGGAGGTTTATGATATTATGGGTAAGAACTACAACTCTTACTGGGGATGGCAGGATGGAGAAAAGAGAAACTCCAGAATTAGAAAAACATTCGAGCCTATTTTCATGTTAACGGATTACCTTAAAATAGGTAAAAACTCTAACTGGACCAATACACTATCTTATCAGTTCGGAAGTGATGCAAGAAGCAGGTTAGACTGGTTCCATGCTGCAGATCCGAATCCGACATACTACAGAAAATTACCAAGTTACGGTGTATACACTGCAGATGAATTCAGAGAAAATGCACAAATAGATTGGAATTCTCTATATCAAGCGAATTATCTGAATCTAACGGATATGAATGGTAATGCTAGAGGAGCCGTTTATACAATCGTGGAAGATGTGAATGAAGATAAAACTTTCAACTTTGCTTCTCACTTTGATACAAGATTAAAAGATAACTGGAAATTGAACGTTAACTTCAATTATCAAAATCTAAAATCTGATAACTTCAGAAGAGTTAAAGATCTTCTAGGAGCTAACTTCGCGTATAACCTGAATGCTTTTGACGGGGATGCAAAATATAATATTGATGATCCAAATGTAGAAGTTAGAGTAGGGGACAGAACTCAGTATTCTTATGAACTGTCCAGAAATAGCTATATATTAAACATTTCATCAGAAATAGACTTTGCAAAATGGAATGTTATGGCATCTATTTTTTCTTCATATTCTGAAGCACAGAGAGAAGGAAATTTCAGAAGCTACAGATATCAGAATAACTCTAAAGGGAAAAGTGCAATCTATGATGCATTTGATGCTGGGATCAAAGCTAGAATAACTTATAAGCTCAATGGTAAAAACTTCATTGTTTATAACGGAGCATTCTTTAGCTTAGCGCCTACTCTTAATGAAATCTATATCAACCCACGAGTTGTAGATTTTGTGACTCCGGGTGTGAAAAACCAAATAGTGAATTCTAATGAATTAAGCTATATTCTGAGAGGTCAAATCCTTAAAGTTAGATTGTCGGGATATTATACTACAATTAATAATGCTACGGATATTTCAAGATATTATGCAGATGCGGAAGGAACTCCGGGAACATCTCTAAGTACTTTGGTAAATGAAGTAATGAGTGGTGTTAATAAAAGATATGTTGGTGCGGAATTAGGCTTTGATGTTAAAGTTACACCTACTTTGAATGCTGTTGGGGTAGCAAGTATAGGAGAGTATGAATACACCAATAATCCGGACGTATCTACTTTTGATGATCTAAACGGTTTCAGAGGTGAAGAATTCTGGAAAGGCAAAGCCAATGTTAAAGGTTATAAAGTAGCCGGAACTCCTCAAAAAGCATTCTCTTTTGGATTGAAATATAATTCACCTAAATATTGGTGGGTAGGAGCATCTGCCAATTATCTGATGGATCAGTATCTTGATTTCTCAGCATTGAATAAAACTCCTTATATGTATACGAACCCAAGCACAGGAGATCCATATACAGAGGCAACCCCTGAACTTATTCAGCAACTTACTGCGCAGAAGAAGTTTGACGATCAATTCATGTTGAATGCCAATGCGGGAAAATCTTTCCAATTTGGAAAATACAGATTGGGAATCAGTGTTTCAGTAAACAATATCCTTAATAATAGAGATTATGTGACAGGAGGGTTTGAACAGGGAAGAAATGTGAATTTCACAGAAGCATTTACAGATTTCCAGAGAGAAACACCACATTTCGGACCAAAACTTTGGTATGACAGAGGAATTACATTCTTCACAAATGTATATTTAAGATTCTAAAAAAAATTCTTATGAAAAAATATAATTCAATTTTAAAATATTTTTACATCATTGTAGCTTCTCTGTTTATTACGGGCTGTGTACATGATGATAAATATGATGAGCCTAATCTTGAGGGTTATCAATGCAGAACGGCTGACTACTATACAGATCCTGCAAATGGATTTACAAAATGGAATTTGCATGATTTGAAACTTAAACCTCAAAATACTGCTTTTACAGAAAAGGTATATATTGAAGGATATGTTTCTTCATCTGATGAAACAGGAAATATTTATAAAACAATCTACATTCAGGACTCTCCTACAGATCCTACAGAAGGTTTAACGGTAAGTGTAAATGCAGTAAGTACATATTCAAAATTTCCACAAGGTTGTAAAGTGTATATTGAATTACAAGGGCTTGTTCTTACCACCTATGGGGGGGTAGTACAACTAGGTATGATCACGCCTGACGGTACCAGAATTCCTGAAAAAGAAGTGAGTAAACATATTTTCAAAGATTGCTATATCAGAGAAAAGATTGTGCCTAAAGTTTTGACAATGTCTCAGTTTGCAGCTAATAATAATCTTATTGGATGTTTAGTACAGCTTAATGATGTAGAATTCGATACAAGAGCATTGTGTGCGACTTATGCACCAAATGGTGTTACAGTTGATAAGACCATTGGAGAAGGGTGGGATACTAATACTAAAAAGTACGTGAGAACAGCTGTAGTAAGAAATAGTGGGTACGCGTCTTTTGCCAATCAGCTTGTTCCTGCCGGAAACGGTGCCTTCATAGGAGTTTTCAGTAAATTTAATTCTACATATCAACTATATATCAATAGAGTAACGGATCTTGATATGGAAGGAGATAAGGATCATGACGGTCAGGATGAGCATTTTCCTCGTTTAGATGGTATTGCAGGCAATCCTTGTGGATTTGATCAGAATGCTCTTACAGCAAAAACAGTTGCTGACGTAAAGCAGTTTGCTGCGGGAACTACAAATTGGGTTCAGATTACAGGAGATTTCTATCTTAAAGCTCAGGTAGTGGCTAATGACGAAACAGGAAATCTTTTCAAATACATTTATGTTGAAGATGCTACGGGGGGAATCAGAGTAAACATTAATAAAACTAATTTATTCCTTGAAAGTCGTTTCAGATTAGGAAAAGATATAAATATTAAGTTGAAAAACTTATATGTAAGAAATGTAAATGGCGAAATCCAATTAGGTGGTTTATTTAACAATAACACCCAGTTTGGACAGATTGAAGAAGCGGATATGTATAAGTATTTCTTCGATAGCAATCAGCCTGCAAGAGCGATAGTACCTACAGAAAGAACAATTTCACAGCTTACTGATGCTGATGTTGGAAGATGGATTAAACTTAAAGGAGTTCAGTTTATTGATGCTGATTTAGGTAAGATGTTAACAGAATCAGGAGCCGTTACTAACAGAACTCTTGAAGACTGCTCAGGAAAGACAATTATCCTTAGAACAAGTTATCAGGCAGACTTTGGAACCAGTGACAATCCTATAAAGCCGGCTACTGTTGAGCTAGAAGGTGGAAAAGGAGATGTATATGCTGTTTTGAGTGCTTTTAACGGAGTATATCAATTATGGATTACAAAACTTGCAAATATTGATTTAGATAATACGCCAAGATGTGATGGTACGGTTTATAACCCTCTTCCTACAATATACAGCGAAGCTTTCGCTGCTGGTGGTTTCGGACCGGGTTCTGACTGGACTGCAGTAAGTGTAACAGGAGCTCAGGCTTGGAATACTTCCAACCAGGGTAACGGATCTAATTATTATGCCGTAATGAATGGTTTTGCATCTGGAAATCAAAATAATGAAGACTGGTTGATCTCTAAAGCAGTAAGTTTAGTAGGTAAGTCGCAAGCGGTTCTTAATTTCACTACAGATGTAAGATATGCAGGAAATGCATTACAGGTATATGCTACGGATAATTACACAGGAAATCCTGCTACTACTGTATGGACTTTATTACCAGCGACATTTGATACAAATAATGGTGGATTCGGAGACTGGGTGAGCTCAGGAAATGTAAGTTTAAATGCTTTTTTAGGAAAAGATGTTAGAATTGCATTTAAATATACTTCTACAACTTCCGCTGCAGCAACATGGGAAGTAGATGATTTCAAAATTAAAGCACAATAATTAAGCTTTAAATAATATAAAAGAAGGAGGACCATTTGGTCCTCCTTTTTGCTATAAATTACTTAACAGTGATCGTTGGGTCCCAGTAATAGTAGCCAAACAATATCTGCTTATTACTGTCATTCGGATCCAGCGTATATAATGCAAATTGCACATAGAAATTCTCCGTTCCGGTGTTTCTCACTTTAGAATCAAAGCTTGAAAACGTAATATTTGCAGTATCTGCAGGCAATCCGTTCGGTGAATTGTAATTAGGTACAACCGCATTTTTTCTAATAACAGCATCATACACGAAGTTGTTAAAAACCTGATCTCCTGACCAGTATTTGATGTTGTAAATCATAACTGCGTCATCCGAATTCTGGTAAATAGACGTGCTTCGGAAAGATACGGTGTCTCCTGCCTTAGCTTTGAAGTTCAGATCAGCAGTTCCCTGACCGGATATTGCATTGGCATTTGAAACAATCATGTGTTGACTGTTATGGTCGATCCCGGTAGGATTGTTCGGGTCCTGACTTGGTTTTGGGTAGTTTGTTCTCACATAATCTGTGTCGATCACTACCAATACATCGATCTCCTGACTGGAGGCATTTAATTCTGTTTCCATGGTATTAATTTTTGTTTTTGGTGTTTTCCTACTCATAAGACTTTTCGGATTCCGCCCCGTTGATTAAAGTGGTTTCTAAACTCCACTGTTGTTTTTTGTAATATTACATAACAAATCTACATTGCTGCAACACAGGATGATAGAGTATAAAACCGTCAATTTAAAATTCAGTATTTTTACGGAGTAAATCTCTTTTGTGTGAAATGAATAAGGCGAATAAAAAAACCATCACAATTGTGATGGTTTATAATTATAAATTACTGGTTCTTTTAAAAAGATACTTCATTTACCTCTTTTCCTCTCTGAAAGTTCATTGTTTTCTGACTTCCCTTATAAGCAATGTTCACAAGATTGATCTGCCTAGGAAAAGCACTTAAAAGTATCGTATTTTTAATTTTTAAGGTACTGATATTCGAAACCCCTCCGGTTTCAAAATATACCCATACGGTTTCTCCGCTTACCTGACTCCCCGTGAATGTTATCGTCTTGGGAGAACCGTTGATGTACACATCAAAATTATTGTTTACATATTTTTTTACTTCTGCTTCAAATCCTGCTGTATTTGGATTGATTTTTATAGCGTCTGAAATATGATTCGTATTCATTTTTGTGGTAAACTTCAACGTCTTGCTTCCTTCGATATAGTCCACTTTTGTCATTGAGGAGAAAAAGTCTACTTTCATGAAACTCATCAACACAAAAAATGTTAAAATTCCTAATATATATAAAAGTTTTTTCATCTTAATTAATAGATTTGCAATCATGCTTTCCGTATTATAAGTCACAAATAATATGCCAATTAAAAATTTACATTCACAGAATACTTATCATAAAACGCCTTGATATGTGCTACAGCTTCATCCGCAGTATCCACAATTCTGTAAAGACTCAGGTCCTGTTCCGAGATCATGCCTTCCTTAAGTAAAGTTGCTTTGAACCAATCCAAAAGACCTCCCCAGAATTCCGAACCTACCAGAACAATAGGAAACCTACCGATTTTATTCGTCTGAATTAAAGTAAGTGCTTCAATGAATTCATCCAATGTACCGAATCCTCCGGGCATTACGATGAATCCCTGAGAGTACTTTACAAACATTACTTTTCTTACGAAAAAGTAATCAAAATTCATGGAATAAACTTTATTGATGTAAGGATTGAAATGCTGCTCAAAAGGCAGATCGATATTCAGACCGATAGATTTTCCGTCTGCACCGAACGCTCCTTTGTTACCGGCTTCCATAATACCAGGACCCCCTCCGGTAATGATCCCGAAACCTATTTTAGTGATTTTTTCGGCAATTTCCACTGCCATTTGATAGTATTTTGTATCAGGTTTCAGTCTTGCTGAACCAAAAATAGAAACACACGGACCTATTTTTGCCAGTTTCTCGTAACCGTCAACAAATTCTGCCATTACTTTAAAAACCATCCAACTGTCCTTGGTTATGGTTTCATCCCAGGTTTTTTGTCTGAAGCTATTATGTAATTTGGATTCGTTGATATCAAATTCCGGATTTTCCAGACTCTCATCCCTGTTTCCATCAATTTCCATTATATTACTTATTTAAAATGTTTTTCGGCCTCTATTACGGATTCCGGTCTTCCTACATCCACAAGGATGCTGTTATGCAAAAAACCGTGTATTGCTTCGGTATGCATAAGGTCTAAATATTCTTCCATAACAGAGAATTTGCCTGTTCTCTTTATCTTCCCAAAAATATCAGGGTTGATGCAGTGTACACCACTGAATGCAAATGCTTTGAACCCTTTATTGAATTCGGCAAGTCTTTGCTCTCCGGTTTGTACATTCAGCCAACCTCTAAGTACCATGTTGTCATTAAAAAGCAGTTTTCTTGAACTTTCTCTGTCCGAAACCGCTAAAGTAGCAAAATCATTGATCTTTTTGTGATACTCCACCAAGTCATTAATGTTAAGCTGGGTTAGAATATCTGCATTCATGATCAGGAAATCTTCACCATGGTCCAGAAATTTTCTAGCAAAAATCAAACCACCTCCGGTTTCCAGCAATTCTTCACGCTCATCCGATATCTCGATATTGCAATTGAAGTTGTTGTTTTTCTTCAGAAATTCAAGGATCTGATCTCCAAAATGATGGATATTGATCACAAAATCTCGAATCCCAAAACTTTTAAGATAATTGATGTTCCTTTCCAGAAGCGGAACATCATTCACCTTAGCTAATGCTTTAGGATGATGATCTGTGAATGGCTTTAGACGGGTTCCTTTCCCTGCAGCAAATATTAGAGCTTTCATAATTTAAGGGGTAATGAGTAATTGGTAATGAGTAATAAATGATTGTGTATAATTTAAGATCATAAAATTAACTAAGTTGAGACATTACTTATTGTACATTAGTTCATTACTTGTGATTTAGCTGATGCTGCTCATCATGATGAAGGCTTATTTCCGTCTTTTCAGGATATTTTTCACGAACAAATTCCGCAATTTTAATTGCACAGTATACGGATCTGTGTTGTCCGCCGGTACATCCGAAGTTAATTTGAAGATTTTCAAACCCTCTGTCTATATAATTGTCGATATTGATCGCAATGATATTTTTTACCAGTTCTAAAAATTTAGGCATCTCTGTTTGAGTTTCCAGAAACTCCTGTACACCCACATCATTTCCTGTCTGGCTTTTGTACTCTTCAATTCTGCCCGGATTTAAAATTCCTCTGCAGTCGAAAGTAAAACCGCCTCCGTTTCCGGATTCATCTTTTGGGATTCCTCCTTTTTTATATGAAAAACTGTGTATATCGATATGTAGCATGTTCTGTTGTTATAAGGGTTAAGTAAATTTATGATTTTCAGTTGATTATCAATTTTGTTTATTTATAATCGTATCTATTTTCAGCTTTGTTTTTTCTAAGCTTAACTGCTGTATTACTTTTTGGAGTTCAGGAAATTCTTTCATGTTTTCCCATGATCCAGCAAATCGGGTGATGTTTTCAATTCCCTGTTCTATGCTCGCGATAAAATGTTGTTTTCTCTGGATCAGTCCTCGGAAACCGTAAGCTCCCAACACCTGTAAAAATCTCATCAGCTGAATAGGTTTTTCGGAATTTTTAAGTTGAAGCTGTATATTTTTATCATCAAATTGACAGATGTAAAATTCCAGCATTTCATTTTTAAAGTCTTCCGGAAAGTTGGCCTTAGCCTGAAAAAGAAAAGAGATCACATCATACATCAAAGGTCCCTTCATGGCAGACTGATAATCAATAAATGAAACATTGTTTTTCTCATTTACCATAATGTTTCTGGCTTGAAAATCTCTGATCATTAATCCTTTAGGTTCAATTGCTTCGATGAGCTTAACTATTTTTTTGAACTCTTTCAGGAGGGTGGATTTATGGTATTCCAGTTCGAGAACATCGGCAACATAGTTTTTGAAATAATAAAGGTCGTGGGTTACAGGAAGCTCGTCATAGCTTTGATATTCAAAAGTTTTACTGTAATCTATTTTTCCTTCTGTTGCAGTCTGTAATTGATAAAGTTTCTGTAGGGTCTGTTTTACCAGAGATTTAACATTTTCTGATAACCCTTCGTTCGCAATGACCTCTGAAAGCGTATTTTTTCCTAAGAATTCCTGTATGTAGGTTTTGCGGTCTTCTGATATGGCAAAAATAGTAGGAGTGTTGAGGTTAAGCTGACTGAAAATTTCTGAAAAATAAAAAAAGCTTTCATTCTCCTGAATGTTTTCATTGAATGTGATGATGTATTCTTTATCGGCTTTTGCCAGAAAATTAACCCTCGCCGAACCGCTTTAAGCTAAAACATTAAACTCGGAAG
>JAFAAJ010000057.1 GCA_023426625.1 Bacteroidota bacterium | reverse complement strand
ATCAATAAATAAAAAAGCTGTTTCCAGAGATGAAACAGCTTTTATTTTAAGATTCAGACTTCTATAAATTTCTTTTTTTGATGCTGATCAGGAAGAAAACATTTCTGATTTGCAATCTTCATTCTGTTTCTTGCCACTGCATCGTATATCCTGTCACTTACTGCCGGAAACATCAGCTTTCCAAGCCAGCTAAAAACTTTATAAGAGCCTCCCAGGATATTGGCGATCTTTAAAACCGCTCGTGATTTAGTTAAATAATACTGATGGGGTTTCCATAAATATAAAGTTTTGAATTGCTTTCTTTCCAGCCCTCTTTCAGACAAGAATTTCTGACCGAAATCAGACTGCAGTGATGCAAACATGAACTGGTCTTTTTTATCCCGTTCCAGGATCCATTGAACCCAAAAATTGCAAACTCCGCATTCTCCGTCAAAGAAAACGATATGTTTACTTTCCCATTCTTCCTTCATAATTTTGTTATTTAAAATATCATTGTTCTTTCCGTATCCTCTTTCACTTTTTTGAAATACTTCAATAATTCCTGTTTTTGTTCAGGGCTTAATTTTGCGTCACGATGTCCTAAAATATAAGATTCCAACGGCATTTCGTCCTTTTCGATCATTTCTATACATTCCTGCAATTTATGTGCCTGTCTTTTCGGTTCGTAGGTTGAGAAAAGAGAGAAATTAAGATGTTTTCTTCCTTCATTGATGTGATTTTTCAATAACCATGAAGAAGGGGCAATACTGGAATACCATGGATATTTCGTTTCATGGGAATGACAGTCATAACATGAATTGCTGATAATATGGGCAATTTCCGGCGGTGTTTTTTTTATTTTCAGAAAATCCATTCCCGGGTTCAATGGCGGGTTGGTCTTATCAATAGGGAAAAACTGGATCATTATAAAGGCAACCAGAAGAACAACTAATATTTTTTTCATTCGAAACGTATTTACAATATAAAAATAGAGAAAATTTTTACAATAAGAGTTGTTATTAAACCTAGAAGCATTAATTGTGAAAAAAGTAAAAAAGTGACTCATATTTTTAGTAATTTAACATAAATAAAAAACCAAATCAATAGTTTTTTACTATGTTAAATATAAATATTAATAGATTGTATTTATTAACTAGCTGTTGTAAGTTTGCTTCATAATTAACAACATAAAAATCTAAGTTACAATGGAAAAAGATTTAAATGACATCAGTAAATGTCCATTTCATAATGGAACAATGAAAAAACAAAGTGTAGCTGGTGGAGGAACCCAAAATCAGGATTGGTGGCCTAATCAGTTAAGAGTCGATATTTTACGTCAGCATTCTTCGCTTTCGGATCCTATGGATAAAGACTTCAATTATGCAGAAGCTTTTAAAAGCCTTGATTTGGAAGCTTTAAAAAAAGACCTACATACATTAATGACAGACTCACAGGATTGGTGGCCTGCAGATTTCGGGCATTATGGTCCATTGTTTATCCGTATGGCATGGCACAGTGCAGGAACTTATCGTGTAGGAGATGGTAGAGGAGGAGCCGGAGCGGGGCAACAGCGTTTCGCACCGTTGAACAGCTGGCCGGATAACGTGAACTTAGATAAAGCGAGAAGGCTTTTATGGCCTATCAAACAGAAATATGGAAATAAGATTTCCTGGGCAGATCTTTTGATTCTTACAGGAAATGTTGCTTTGGAATCTATGGGATTTAAAACCTTCGGATTTGCGGGAGGAAGAGAAGATGTGTGGGAACCGGACATGGATGTATATTGGGGATCGGAAACTACTTGGCTTGGCGGAGATGTGCGATATTCTAAAGGTTCGGAAGGCGTGGAAAAAAGCGGAGCCGTACTTCCGTCTGATGATGATGCCGATGGAAAAATCCATACCCGTGATTTAGAAAACCCTCTGGCTGCGGTACAAATGGGACTTATCTATGTAAATCCGGAAGGTCCGGACGGAAATCCTGATCCTATTGCAGCTGCAAAAGACATTCGTGATACATTCGGGCGTATGGCAATGAATGATGAAGAAACCGTTGCATTAATTGCAGGAGGACATACCTTCGGGAAAACTCACGGTGCAGGTCCTGCCGATCATGTAGGAAATGAACCGGAAGCTGCAGATATGGAATTGCAGGGATTAGGTTGGGCAAGTAGCTATGGAACCGGGAAAGGAAAAGATACGATCTCCAGCGGATTGGAAGTAACGTGGACAAACACTCCGACCCAGTGGAGTAATAATTTCTTTGAAAATCTTTTTGAAAATGAATGGGAACTGTTTAAAAGTCCTGCGGGAGCTCATCAATGGATTGCCAAAGATGCAGAAAATACCGTTCCGGATGCATTTGACCCTACCGTAAAGCGTAGACCAACTATGTTGACAACCGATCTGTCATTAAGATTTGATCCCGTTTACGAAAAAATATCAAGACATTTCTATGAAAATCCGGATGCATTTGCAGATGCATTTGCCCGTGCATGGTTTAAGCTTACACACAGAGATATGGGACCGAAAGCCCGCTACTTAGGACCTGAAGTACCACGGGAAGAGCTTATATGGCAGGATCCTATTCCGGAAGTAGATCATGAATTAGTAGATACAGATGATATTGAATCTTTAAAAGGCAGAATACTTAATTCAGGATTAAGCATTTCCGAGCTGGTTTCTACAGCATGGGCTTCAGCTTCTACTTTTAGAGGAAGTGATAAGCGTGGAGGAGCCAATGGAGCAAGAATACGTTTGGCACCTCAGAAAGATTGGCAGGTAAATAATCCTGTACAGTTGCAAAAAGTTTTGGGTGTTTTGGAAAATATTCAGAACGAATTTAATGCTTCACAGACAGGAGGTAAAAAAATATCTTTGGCAGATGTGATCATATTGGCGGGAAGTGCAGCTGTAGAAAGTGCGGCCAAAGCAGCCGGACATGATGTTAAAGTTCCTTTTGCTCCCGGACGTATGGATGCTACACAGGAACAGACAGATGTAGACTCAATGAAGTATCTTGAACCTGTTGCAGATGGCTTCCGAAATTATCTTAAAAGTAAACAAAGAGTTTCAACAGAGTCGTTATTGATAGATAAAGCGCAGTTATTAACCCTTACAGCACCGGAACTAACTGTGTTAATCGCTGGTATGCGTGCTCTGGATGCTAATTTTGATGGCTCAAGACACGGAATATTCACTCAAAGACCAGGTGTTCTTACCAATGATTTCTTTATAAACCTTTTGGATATGGGAATACAGTGGAAAGCATTATCTGATGATAAGGAAATTTATCAGGGAACAGACAGAAGTACAGGGAAAGTAAAATGGACAGCAACACGTGCGGATCTTGTATTCGGTTCTAATTCTGAACTGAGAGCGGTTGCAGAAGTATATGGAAGCTTCGATGCACAGGAGAAATTTGTGAAAGATTTTATTGCTGCATGGACTAAAGTGATGAATTTGGATAGGTTCGATCTTATCTGATAGTTTTGATTTAAATTTTTTAAAAAGACCCTTAGTGGTCTTTTTTTATTGCTAAATAATAAAGCCCTATCTTTGCAAAAAAATTGAGCTCCAAAAGTTGGAGAAACTCATTAATAATTAAATTATTAAACATTTTTATGTCGAATATTGTCGCAATCGTTGGACGTCCCAACGTAGGAAAATCCACACTTTTTAACCGATTACTTGAAAGAAGAGAAGCCATTGTAGATTCTACAGCCGGTGTTACCAGAGACCGTCATTACGGAAAATCTGACTGGAATGGAGTAGACTTTACAGTGATAGATACAGGAGGTTACGATGTAGGAACTGATGATATCTTTGAAGAAGAGATCCGTAAACAGGTACAGTTGGCTGTGGATGAAGCCACTTCGATTGTTTTTATGATGAACGTGGAAGAAGGTCTTACAGATACAGATGAGGAGATCTACCGGCTTTTAAGGAGATCAAACAAGCCTATTTATATTGTCATCAATAAAGTTGATTCAGCGAAAGAAGAGCTTCCGGCAACAGAATTTTATCAGTTAGGAATCGATAAATATTACACTATTTCTTCTGCAACCGGTTCCGGAACAGGAGATCTGTTGGATGATATCGTGAAAGACTTCCCGACTACAGAATATAAAGATCCGTTTGAAGGATTGCCAAAAATTACTATTGCAGGTCGTCCGAATGTAGGAAAATCTACACTAACGAATGCTTTACTGGATGTTGAAAGAAATATTGTAACAGATATTGCAGGAACAACCAGAGACAGTATTCAGACACTTTATAATAAATTCGGGCATGAATTTGTACTGGTGGATACCGCTGGAATGCGTCGTAAAGCCAAAGTTTCCGATGACTTGGAGTTCTATTCCGTGATGAGATCTATCCGTTCCATTGAATATTCCGATGTAGTGATCATCATGGTGGATGCCACTTTGGGATGGGAATCTCAGGATATGAATATCTTCGGACTGGCGCAGAAAAACAGAAAAGGAATCGTGATCCTGGTGAATAAATGGGATTTGATCGAAGATAAGCAAACCAATACAATGCGTGATTTCGAAAAATCGATCAAAGATAAAATCGGACAGTTCAATGATATTCCGATCCTGTTTATCTCTGCTTTAACGAAACAGAGGATCTTAAAAGCCGTAGATACGGCAATGGAAGTCTATGAAGCCCGTAAAAAGAAGATCAAAACTTCAAAACTGAACGAAGTGATGCTTCCTATTTTCGAAAGTACACCTCCTCCAGCCAATAAAGGTAAGTATATTAAGATCAAATATTGTGTACAGCTTCCAACGCCGTCACCGCAGTTTGTATTCTTCTGTAATTTGCCACAATATGTAAAAGAACCTTACAAAAGATTTACTGAGAATCAGCTGAGAAAAGAATTCGGATTTACCGGAGTTCCTATTGAAGTATATTTCAGACAAAAATAATTCATGAGAGGCTGTCTCAAAAGGTAAATTAATGCTCTGAGAATCTCCTAAATGACAAAAGTTGTCAGACAGGAGTCCGAGAGAGGGGTACTTTTGAGACAGCCTCTTTATTCATAATCTGTTTGATTTTTAACGATAAAAAATTTAAACACTTTATATATTAAAATTCATAAATTAGAAAAGTTATTTCAACATAATGAATATGACAGTACTTTCACAACAGTTTTCTTTGGTTAATTCGTGGATCAACGAACTTCGAAATATTGAAGTGCAGCATGATCGTATGAGGTTCCGTAGAAATATGGAACGTATCGGGGAAATTGCAGCTTTTGAGATTAGCAAAAGTCTGAAGTATAAAGAAATCGAAATTCAAACACCATTAGATAAAATTCAGGTAAAGGAAATCGCTGTTCAGCCGGTAATAACAACCATTTTAAGAGCTGGTGTTCCTTTGTTTGAAGGTATTCTGAATTATTTTGACAAAGCAGACTGTGGTTTTGTAGCAGCTTACAGAAAACATGATGCGAATGATTATTTCTCCATCAAACAGGACTATCTTACCTGTCCAAGCATTGAAGGCAGACCGCTGATCGTGGCAGATCCTATGTTGGCTACAGGTGCTTCTTTGATTGAAGCTTTGAAAGATCTCTTGACTCACGGAAAACCAACGCAGCTTCATATTGTTGCTGCTATTGCATCAAAACAAGGTGTTGAAACCATTGAAAAAGCATATCCGGAAGCTAAAATATGGGTGGGAGCAATTGATGATCAACTGACCTCCAAAGGCTATATCACTCCCGGATTAGGCGATGCAGGAGATCTGAGTTATGGTGAAAAACTACAGAGATAAATTTTAAGAAAGATTCCAGAAATCTTTCATCAGATCTAATAATAATTTTGGTCGTACTTTATCCATAGGATGTTTGGTATCCGGAAGTACGGCCAATTTTGCGTTTGGAATACTTTTATACACTCCGATGCTTTCTTCGAGAGTCACCATATTATCTTTATCTCCGATCATGATTTGAACTGGAACCTGAATTTCAGACAAATTATCTTGCTGTAAAGTAGGATTTTTTCCCAAAGAAACCATCATATTGGCAATAGCGGGAAGCAGCTGCTCCCATTTAGAACCGTGTTGGGAACTCAATTGTTCTGCATACTTCGGAACTTTATCGAGAATTACAACAGGATCAAGCATTTTGCTTTCCTTCACGGCCTGTTCTTCTGTCCAATCGAATTTTGTTCCTAAAGTCATAATGGAATTTACATTTTCAGAATGTTGCAAGGCATAGCAAAGTGCTACATAACCACCCATACTGTGCCCGAAAAAGTGAATGTCTTTTAAATTTTCCTTTTCACAATAAGCAATTAATTCCTGAGTGTACTTTTCGATCGTGATACCGGTTTCAGGCAGATCAACATTTCCATGCCCTGAAAAAAGAGGGGTATGAATATTGAAATACTGAGAAAGCTCCTTTTTATAAGCCGTAAAAATATCGCTGTGTCCTAATGCGCCGTGCAGCAAAAGCAGGTTTTTCATAAAATTATTAGTTTGCCCCGAAATTATAAAAAACATTTGAAATGGAACTTAAAAGTTATGAGTGGGGTTATAGAACTATATCTCGAAAATATTAACCCCCGAATCTCGGGGCCGCATCACAAAACTCGTCCTCCGAATCCCGCACCTCGTAACAACAATACCCGCTTCACGCATCCATTGCCATAACCAAAATACTCACTTTGTTATTTCCTGCTTTTAAAATTTCCCAGGCGATTCCCGAAATAGTATTTCCAGTAGTAAAAACATCATCCATCAATAAGATATGCTGATTGGTAATTTCTTTAGTGATTGAAAATAAATGTTCATTTTTCACCCGGTGCTTTTTATCCTGCAAAGCCTGAGCTTTAGAATAATGGTTTCTTTTGATCAGATCATGATCAAAGGGAATATGGTAAAATTTCGACAGATTTTCTGTAAAAGTATGCAGTTGATTATATCCTCTTTCCCTCTGCTTCTTCGGATGAAGCGGTACAGTTACGAGGAGATCCGGTTTTTGATCCTTGAAATCCAGCCGGTCGGTTACCCATTCCGAAAGGATTTTCCCTACTTTTTCTCTGCTTCGGTATTTCAATTCGTGGATGATCTTTCTGCTCACACTGTCTTTTTCGAACTGCATCAAGGCATAAGCATTTTCTATCGGAAACAGCAGTTTACATCTTTCTTTCAAAACATTTTCATCGAAAAAATCAAAATGGGTAAAGTAAATCTGATCAAAACAAAGATGACAAACTAAAGAATCAGCGTCGATGATCCTGCTGCAACTGATGCAGCGGTTGGGGAAAAATAAATCTAAAATCATTTGTGTGTACTTTATGACTAAAATAATAATTTTTGCAATAAAGCGATCTCTGTTTTGGTGGCTTTTTGATGAACTCAAACCAAATTCCTTATCTTTGCAACATGATACGTATAACGAAAATTTTTACATTCGAAACGGCGCACGTGCTGTACAATTATGACGGGAAATGTAAAAATATGCATGGACATTCCTATAAATTGTTTGTAACCGTAAAAGGAAAACCAATCAATGATCTGAATAACCCTAAAAACGGCATGGTAGTAGATTTCGGTGACATCAAAAGTATCGTGAAATCTGAAATTGTGGATGTGTGGGATCATGCAGTGCTTATCAATGCCCTTTCTCCACATAAAGAACTGGGAGAAGACCTTGAACAGAAAGGGCACAAAGTGATCTATTGTACTTTTCAGCCAACCTGCGAAAATATGTTGTATGCGATCGCAGCGAAAATAAGATCAAGACTTCCGGAAGGAATTTCTCTGGCTTATCTTAAACTTCATGAGACAGAAAACTCTTACGGAGAGTGGTTTGCAGAAGATAATCAATAATTCTTCCAACAAAATTTCAAGCGGTGTTAAAAACAATCATCAATTTAGAACCAGGAAAAAAAGTGTACTTCGCGTCGGATCAGCATTTCGGTGCGCCGGATCCTAAAGCGAGTAAGCTGCGTGAAGAAAAATTTATCCGTTGGATGGATGAGATAAAAGCAGATGCACAGGTTGTATTTCTGATGGGAGACCTGTTTGATTTCTGGCACGAATGGAAGTACGTTATACCGAAAGGATATGTACGTGTTCTGGGGAAAATAGCAGAATTGAAAGACAGTGGGATTCATGTTTATTTCTTTGTGGGAAACCACGATCTCTGGATGAAAGATTATCTTGAAGAAGAGATCGGCTGTACGGTTTTCTATAAAAAACAATATTTTGAGATCGATGGGAAACAGTTTTTACTGGCTCACGGAGACGGGTTAGGTCCCGGAGATAAAGGATATAAAAGAATGAAAAAACTATTCACCAATCCTGTTGCTCAATGGGCTTTCAAATGGCTTCATCCGGATATTGCCATGAAAATCGCATTGTATCTTTCACAGAAAAATAAAATGATCTCGGGAGAAGAAGACAAAGAGTTTTTGGGAGAAGACAAAGAATTTTTGATTATCTATTCCAAAGAGAAACTGAAAACAGAGAAAATAGATTATTTCATCTATGGACACCGTCATCTTCCTATGGTTTTGGATTTAGAAAAAGGGGCAAAGTACATCAATC
>JAFAAJ010000341.1 GCA_023426625.1 Bacteroidota bacterium | reverse complement strand
AAAAGCAATCCATTGAGAAAAATTCCAAATATACTGTTGTAAATATTTTAAATGCTGAAGTGTTTGGTAAGAATTTCACTAAATATACCATTATCCTAAATGGCAAAAAGTATATTCGTATGGGAATAGAATTCTTGGGAAAGATGAAAGAGAGGAATAATTGGAAAAAGAGTGTTTTTAGAATATGATAGTACCAATATTAAAAACTCCAACATTTTTATAGATATTTTAATACCAGATACTTTGCAAGTTCCTAAAACGGATGGAAATATAAGCCTGATTGGGCAAATAAATAAGATAAAAGAGGTGTCTCAAAAGACAGTCTTTTTGTTTTTTTGAATAAATAATTATAGGAAGAAGTTATTATTTTCTTCTGTTGAAAAAAATGATGGTAATATCTCACTAACTTACACAGTTAATGAGATATTACCGTTTAATATTTACACAAAAGGAGCTTTTACCACTTTTGCCGGAATATTTTTATTTCTTACCTGAATGAAAATTTCAGAACCTAATTTGAAGTGTGGTTTGTCTACATAAGCAAGACCTAAACCTACTTTCTTCATTGGAGATTGTGTTCCGGAAGTTACTTTTCCGATCACATTTCCTTCTGCATCTACAACAGGGTAGTCATGTCTTGGAACTCCTTTATCTGTAAGCTCAAAACCAACTAACTTTCTAGTTACCCCTTCCTCTTTTTGCTTAGCAAAAGTATCTTTAGAAACAAAATCTTTATCAAATTTAGTGATCCAACCTAATCCCGCTTCGATAGGAGAAGTGGTATCATCAATATCGTTTCCGTAAAGGCAGAATCCTTTTTCCAGTCTTAAAGTATCTCTTGCAGCCAAACCGCAAGGAATGATTCCTTCAGCTTCACCGGCTTTCATTACTTCATCCCAAAGTTTTTCAGCAGCTTCATTTTTGAAATAGATCTCAAAACCTCCGCTTCCTGTATATCCTGTATTGGAAATGATCACATCATTTACCCCTGCAACAGTTCCTACGGTAAAATGATAATAAGGAATTTCAGAAAGATTCGTATCCGTTAATTTCTGAAGAATTTCAGTAGCTTTCGGTCCCTGAACAGCCAAAAGAGACATGTTATCAGACGCATTCGTCATTTGAGCTCCAAAAGTATTGTGCTTGGAGATATGATCCCAGTCTTTATCAATATTTGAAGCATTTACAACCACGAAATACTTGTCATCTTCCATTTTGTAAACGATCAGGTCATCCACAATTCCTCCGTTTTCATTTGGAAGACAAGAATACTGAGCTTTTCCGTTTTCAAGAGCGTCTACATTATTGGTAGTTACCCATTGCAGAAGTTCTTTAGAGCCCGGACCTTCAATAAAGAATTGTCCCATGTGGGAAACATCAAATAATCCTGCTTTTTCTCTTACTGCAAAATGCTCTTCGGTAACTCCTGAATATTGTACAGGCATTTCAAAACCTGCAAATGGTACTATTTTCGCTCCCAAAGAAACGTGTTTGTCGTACAAGGCTGTTTTCTTCATGTTTATTTTTATTATTTCTTTATTTTAAAATTGTCAAAAGTTTCATTGAAAAGCTTCATATAATTCCCGTTCCAGTATTTCTGTTCACAATTGATGGTGATCAGATACAGATCTTTGTTCTTCTGGTATACTTTCGTGATCCAGAATAGTTTTTCTGCCTCATCAAAATACTCATAATTATATTCTGTATAGCCCTTTCTCCCGTTTTTGCTTTTTATTTTGCTTTCTTCGTCCGGAGATTTGTAAAGCGCAAGTATGAATTTTTTCACCTCTTCTTTAGGAAGATCAAGATCGTGATATTCTGAAATGGTAATGGCTCCGATATGATTGTCCGGAAAGATATTTACAATATCGCCTTCATTCATTACTTTCCAAATATCAGGTAAAGTGATGGAGTAGTTCGGACTGTCATAGACTTTTGTGGCTGTTTTCTGACCGAAAAACAGTTGACACCATGCAATTGCCAATAAGAATATTACTTTTTTCATCAGTTTAAAAATGGTGTTTATATTCTTCAAGGATGATTTTGAACCATTCTGTGAAATGTTCCGGATTTTCAGATATTTCTTTATCCAGTTCTTCCATGGAAATATATCGCACATCATCCACTTCGTCCTTGTTAAGGTTGAAATCCCCTTCATACGTTCCTACAAATACGTGATCCAGCTCATGTTCCCAAAGTCCTTCACCCACATCTGCTTTATAAATGAAGCTGAAATTCTCAGACAGTTTCGTTTCTATCCCTAGTTCTTCTTTCAGTCTTCTTTGGGCTCCTTCAAGGTAAGTTTCCCCGTTTCTGGGGTGTGAGCATACAGCATTCGTCCACTGATTTGGAGAATGGTATTTTTCAGCTGCCCTTTTTTGCAGAAGCATCTCACCCTTGGAATTGAATAAAAAAATGGAAAATGCGCGGTGCAATAGGCCATTAACGTGAGCCTGCTGCTTTTCCATCAAGCCCAGAACTTCATCTTCAGGATTAACTAAAACTACATATTCTTCCATTCCTACAAATGTAAGTGTAATAAATGTATTTTGGAAATTTTTGGGAAAACATCATGTGAATTATTGAATGGCAAAAGCCTGAAAAGGTAAAATGGCGAAATGGTAAATTTGAAAATAGCTAAATGGGTAAGTGGCTCTTTCAGGTAGGTAAAAAGGAAAAATTTTAATCAAAAGGATCTATAAAATATTGCTGAATTAATTTTATCAATTAAATAAATCTTTTTAAGTAAAATTTTAACTAACGTCTGTTTAACAGGTATTTCTGCTATAAAAGCCGTAACTTTGCTATTCAAATTTTAATCATGGAATTAGAATACAAAGACCATATCAGTCCCATTCTTAAGGATGGTGTAAAGAATTATTTGATCGATATTGACGGGACCATTACAGATGATATTCCCAATGAAGAACCCGAAAGAATGGTTACCTGCGAACCCTATCCTGATGCATTGGAAACCATCAACAGATGGTATGAAGAAGGACATCAGATATGTTTTTTCACATCCAGAACAGAAAACCTGAAGCAGATCACCATTGACTGGCTGGATAAGCATGGCTTCAAGTATCACAGTGTATTATGCGGAAAACCAAGAGGAGGAAATTATCATTGGATAGATAACCACCTGGTAAAAGCTACCCGATACAAAGGAAAATTCACGGATATGGTAGAAAAACAGGTTACCATACAAGTTTTTAAAGATTAAAAAAGAAATTAAAAGAGTATAAAATCTGCATCTTTTAATTTTAAATGTAAAAAGATATATGAAAGTTTTAGCAAATGACGGATTGGATCAATCTGGGATTGATGCATTGGAAGCAAAAGGGTTTGAAGTGATTACTACAAAAGTCCCGCAGGAGTTTTTGGTAGAGTATATTAATGAGCATAAAGTCCGTACACTACTGGTACGAAGTGCTACACAGGTAAGGAAAGACATTATCGATAATTGTCCGTCGCTTGAAATCATCGGAAGAGGAGGCGTAGGAATGGATAATATAGATGTTGATTATGCAAGAGAAAAAGGCATTCATGTGATCAATACACCTTCGGCTTCCTCAGAATCGGTTGCAGAATTGGTTTTTGCCCATTTGTTTTCCGGATCAAGATTTCTTCAGGATTCCAACAGAAAAATGCCTGTAGTAGGAGACACCGAGTTTGCTAATCTTAAAAAAGCGTATACAGCAGGAATTGAATTGCGCGGAAAAACCATCGGAATTATCGGGATGGGAAGAATCGGGCAGGAAGTGGCAAGAATTGCTTTAGGTCTTGGAATGAGAGTGATCGCAGCGGATAACAATGTAGGAAGAGCAAGTATTAAAGTAAAATTCTATAATAACCAGTTCATCAACGTTGATATAGAAACAGAACCTTTGCACGATGTCTTGAAACACTCAGATTTCATTACCCTTCACGTTCCGGCACAAAAAGAAGGTTATATGATCGGTAAAAATGAATTTGAAATCATGAAAGACGGAGCCGCTATTGTGAACTGTTCAAGAGGGGGAGTGATAGATGAAGCCGCTCTTATCGAAGCATTGGATTCAGGGAAAATCAAATTTGCAGGTTTAGACGTTTTCATTAATGAGCCTACACCTTCTAAAGAGATTTTAAATCATCCAAAGATCTCATTAACGCCTCATACAGGAGCCTCTACACTCGAAGCTCAGGATAGAATAGGACTTTCTCTGGCGGAACAGATTACCAGTATCCTACAAATACAATAAATAAATTGAATATAAAAAACACCACAATTTTGTGGTGTTTTTATTTTATACATTTCTGTTGCTCTTCAGTAGATCCCGGATCTCTGTAAGTAATTTCTGTTCTTCGGTAGGTCCTGCGGCAACTTCTTCTTTAGGCTTGTTGATTTTATTGACCCCTTTGATCATGATGAAAAGAACCAGTGCGATACATAAAAAGTTGATCACGGCGGCTAAAAAATTACCGTAAGTAACCCCGTTCCAGGCTAAATTTTTAATATTATCAGCTCCTGCAGCTTCCATAGCAGGATTAAGGAGAAGTGGTGTGATGACATCTTCTACAAATGAGGAAACAATTTTACCAAAGGCAGCACCAATGATTACCCCCACTGCAAGATCGATTACATTACCCTTGACAGCAAACTCTTTAAATTCCTTAATAAATCCCATAATTCATATTTTTTATATTGTTATAACAAAAATAAGGTATAAATATTTATATTTCAATACGTTTTTTATTCCTGAAATTAAAACTATTGTTTTAAATTTAATGGAAATTTATCTTAAATGAAAATTCTCACGGCAGAACAAATCCGGAAATGTGATCAGTTCACCATTGATAAAGAACCAGTTTCCTCCATTCTGTTAATGGAAAGAGCTGCTTTAGCCTGTTCAGACTGGATCTCGGAAAACTGCAAGAACCACAAAAAGTTTGCTGTGTTTTGTGGAAACGGAAATAATGGCGGGGACGGACTGGCTATCGCAAGAATGCTCTATCTGAAAGGATTTGATGTAGATGTTTTCATAAATCAGCAGCGCAAATTTTCGGAAGATGCCTCTGTTAACTTTAAAAGACTGAAAGACTTCTCGGGAATTGATATTAAAAAATATCAGGATATTAACGAGTATAATTTTGATAGTAAAACCATTATTATTGATGCATTATTCGGAACCGGGCTTTCCAGAGAGTTGGGCGAAGAATATCAAGAACTGATTAATAGGCTCAATGATAAAAAAAGCATCAGAATTTCTATAGATATTTCCTCCGGATTATTTGCAGATACAATTATTGAAAAAGACTCTTCTGTTTTTAAAGCAGATTATACATTAAGTTTCCAGTTCTGGAAAAAAAGCTTTTTACATCCCGAAACCGGAAAATATACAGGGAAAGTGATTATTTTAGATATTGACCTTAATAAAGAATTTATCGAAGATATTCAAACTAAAGACTTTATTATTGACGATTACCTTATAGATGATATCTTTAACCCCAGACAGGAATTTTCTCATAAAGGAACTTACGGCAAAGCGGTAATAGTAGGTGGAAGTTATGGAAAAATAGGAGCTGCTGTACTTTCGACAAAGTCAGCTTTGAAAGTGGGAACTGGTTTAACTTTTGCTCTTGCTCCGAAATGCGGATATGAAGTACTTCAGTCAACCTGCCCGGAAGCTATGTTTATAGAAGGAGGAACAGATTATATTCAAAAAATTGAAATGGAAAAAGATGTCATTCTCGGAATTGGACCGGGTCTAGGCACGAACTCGGAAACGGAAAAGGCTCTTCTGGAATTTTTGAAATATCATCCAAAACCGATTGTGCTGGATGCAGATGCTTTAAATATCATTTCAAAGGATGAAAATAACGTAAGCTTTATTCCCAAAGGATCAATCATAACACCTCATCCCAAAGAATTTGAACGATTATTCAGAAGCTCCGAAAACTCTTATGAAAGATTGGAAAAAGCAAAGAAAAAAGCAATTGAACTGCAAATCTATATTGTGCTGAAAGATCGACATACTCAGGTGATCACTCCGGAAGGAAAAGTATACTATAATATTACCGGTAATTCCGGATTGGCAAAAGGAGGAAGCGGAGATATTCTGACCGGAATTTTGACTTCATTTTTAGCACAGGGTTATTCTGAGGAAGAAGCTGCTGTTCTAGGAGTCTGGTTTCATGGTAAAGCGGCTGATCTCGCAGCAAGAAAATATTCCAAAGAAGCGATGTTGCCAACAGATGTCATCAGTGAATTTGGAAATGTATTTCACGAACTCAACAGAAGAAACAAGATAAAGTTATAATTAAAAGCTAAAACAAACCGGGCAAAGTGCATAGCACTTTGCCCGGTTCATATTATTTGTATTAAAAATTACTCCGGCTTTTCGTTTTCTGCCTGTGTAATTCTGAATTTCTTTGAAACCAGCATGATCACAACTCCGGCAATCATAAATGGAATAGACAATATCTGTCCCGTATTCAGACCTGCAAACTGAATAAATTCATCACCTTGAGGTTCTTTTAAGAACTCAACAAAGAATCTGATCGCCCAAAGAATAATGAAGAATAATCCGAACAGCCATCCCTGCTGATATTTTTTATTGGTTTTATTGTATAAGATCCATAATAAAATGAACAAAGCAACATATCCTGCAGCTTCAAATAATTGAGTAGGATAACGTGGAACTGTTACGCCATACTCGTTACTTTGCTGTGGGAAAAGTAATGCAAAAGGAGAATTTGGATCTACCGGCTTTCCAACGATCTCAGAATTGAAGAAATTACCCAGTCTTACAAATGCACCACCTAAAGAAATTACAATTCCTAATCTGTCATATACCCAGAAAGGATTTTTCTTGATGATCTTAAATGAATAATACAAAGTTGTGAATATCAACGCGATAGTGGCTCCGTGACTTGCCAACCCCGAAAAACCGGTGAATTTTATACCATCTCTCGTGCTAATAGGTAAAAAGACACTCCAGAAATCCTGTTTAAAAAGCTCAGGTTGATAGAAGATAACATGTCCCATTCTTGCCCCAAGAATAGTTCCGATCAAAGTCCAGGTGAAAAGAGGTTCCAGATATTTTTGATTAACATTGTCAA
Source organism: Bacteroidota bacterium (assembly GCA_023426625.1). Taxonomy (GTDB): domain Bacteria; phylum Bacteroidota; class Bacteroidia; order Flavobacteriales; family Weeksellaceae; genus Chryseobacterium. The sequence goes on along the minus strand of JAFAAJ010000341.1, from coordinate 337 downwards.
TTTTAAACATTCTGTTCATCAGGATATATCCGAATCCAAAAGCGAAAACAAACATTAAGCTGTAAAAATGCAGAGTTACAGGACCTAAAGGAATTCCCGTAGACGGATCCCAGATCTTGAATGGAGTTTCCAGCTGAACATTATCCGATTCAGTAATTGGCTTTTCGGATTTTACAGCATATTTGAAAGTTTCGATATTTTCCTTTGACGCAGGAGTTTCGATCAGTTTGAAATTTTCATCAAAGAACTGGTAATTCGAAGCTTGGTATTTACGTAGTGTAAACTGGCTATAATCGTAATGATTTTCAAAATTGGATTTATTCAGGATAATCAGAAC